>JAADHY010000498.1 GCA_013151585.1 Planctomycetota bacterium | reverse complement strand
ATCTGGTTGCCTGCTCGGAGCGTCCGCCCTTCCCGAACGGTCCGCTAAGACGCAAGCTAGTCCTCTGTCAACAGGAAAATGGGGATCATGCTTTTGTTGTGGCGTGGGCGTCCCGCCCGCGGGAAGCAGCCGGGACGGCTGCACCACAAGGAAACACACCCCCAATTTTCGGCTGTGACAAAGCACTAGAACCTGCGTGTCGCTTCGCTTCGGTCCGAAAAAACCGTACAGGCCATCTCATGTGATCGGCCATTACGACCGGATTCATCAGAAAAAAACGGAAAGTGCCGATCGGTGGCAAGACAGGCAATTTGGGATGAGCCGATCGCCGCAAACCTGCATGGTTTCGACCACGGAGTCGAGGCCCCAGCCGAGCGACGAAGCTCGGCAACTGGCCCTTTGCGATGAGGCCAACTTTAACGTTGCCAACTGGAGGGCGTGCCGCCGTGCCCACGGCCGCGAGACGTTCCCCGCGGGCACGCGGTTCGACGCGCGGTGCTCCGGAATTGCACCGCTTTCGATCCAAAGCGGCAGAGCAGTGCCGCACTTCAGGAAACGCGAACGTTGTTTGCGCTTTCAAACCGATGCGAGTCTACTGCGGTTTGTTCCCGCTGAAAATCGGCACCAGTCGTTCAACGAGCAGGTCGGCGATGACGCGGTGGCCGCGGGCGTCCGGATGCAATCCGTCGGGGAAGTAGTCCAGCCGTTCTGGAGACTGCTCGAACGCGCGATAGACGTCAACCAGCTCGACGCGTTTCTCGGCGGCCACGTCCCGCGCCGCCTGAGCGTATTGTTTGACCAAGAAGTTGATGCCGTGCTTCTGGTATGGTTCCAGGTGCATGCCCCAATAACGCTCGGTCATGGGCGGGCAGGTCATCAGAACAACGGTGATTCCCGCCGCCTGAAGCCGGTCGACGATTTGGGCCAGCGTCGTCTTGAACCGATCCAGCGGCACGCGCGGGGTGTCGGCAAAACCGCCCGTCTCCGGCCGATAGAACCCGGCCTCGTTGCCACCGAACATGACCGTCGCCACGTCGGGTTTGCGGCTCAACACGTCGCGCCTGAGCCGCTGGATCGCCAGTGTCACCACGTCCCCGTTTACCCCGGCGTTGATCACTTCGACCGGACGGCCGAGCCTCCGGGCCAACTCGTGACCGACGATCTCACGAAATGTCTCGGCCTCCTTCACGCCCACCAGACCGGCGCCGTTCGTAATCGAATCTCCCAAAGCCACAATCCGCACCGAAGTCATTGGGTTCCTCCTGCTCTTTGACGATTGAGCGTCTGCGGCCTTCTGTTCTTGTCGGGCGGCAGCAGCGTCCGCCTCCGATGGGACCGAGACTTGGCCCCAAGCCGCCCCCGTTGTCTGTCCGCCGACTGCAACCAGGAAAAGCAAAGCCCATCGCATGGCAGTTCACCTCAAAAAGGGACACGGTGGCTCCGCCAGCGGACGAGCGCGTTCCTCCCGCTCTGCTGTGATCCGCTATCCGATCATTGCCCCGGTGGTCGGGGTGTCCCCCGTGGAGTCTGGTCGTCACTTCCCTCCGGCTTTCCCAGCGAAGCAGATGACCTGACCGTCGGTCGTGGCCAGGTACAGACGCCCTGGGATGGCCATCATGCCGTCGAAGACCGGGGGACGCTGCAAGTCGTATTTCGCCAGCGTTTTTCCGTCGGCAGTGGACAGAACCCACAGCATCCCGCCGTCCGTTCCCCGCACCGCGGCCAAGGGATCGTCGGCCGAAAAGATGTCCGGCGGTCCGGCCAGGAATAGCGTGTCGCCGGCCAGAACCATCGCCCGGACCCAGATCGGCAGCTTCTGCGTCCAGACGTACTCCTTGCGTGGGGCAGAGACGCCGCGTCGTCGCTTTGCCCCGGCTTTGGCCGATGCCCGCGACCGAGAGGCATCACGGCGGATCGCGAAAGCCTGGTAGTTTGTGAAACGGCGTTGCTTATCGCGGTCGGGGCGGAAATGGAAGATCGTCGCCCCGTCGATGCCCACGTGAGCTCCGTGATGGATGTACTGGTTCCGTCCGAAGCCATAAACCGTCGAATCATCCATGACCAGAATCCGGCCGGCTGGTGCGCGGTTCCCCACGCGAGGCCAGCCGCCGTAATTGGTGGCCAGCACCGTGCCGATCACCCAATAGGTGCGATGCCACCACGTGTCGTCCAAGAAGCCGGTCGCGGCGAACAAGTGAGGCACGTCCGGGTCAAGCGGCTCGCCTGCCAGGCTGAAGCGGCGGTGCCGCAGGTAGACCGAACGGCCGTCGCACGAGAGCACGTCGGTCAAGGCTCCGGGCATGTTGGTCCCCCGAACGACGCCCCGCTTCTGGTAGCCCGTCTCGGGATCCCGATCGTCGAGGACTGTTTCGGAAAGAAGCCGCCCGGTGCGGGCGTCGAGGCGGCACAACCGGATGCCTCCTTCCAGGTACGACGACCGGCCGGCCGCGCAATACACGACGCCCTCATGGACGAGCACGCTTCCAGACACCGGCCACAAGGATTCCACCTGACCGTAGGAAACGATTCGCTGGTCCTTCGGTGCCGCGCGGAATCGCCAAGCCAAAGCGCCGTCCGAGTCGCGCAAGCAGTAGACCCAGCCGTCGGCCGACCCGAACACCACGCGGCCGCTCCAGACGGTCGGCGGCGAATCGATGCGTCCGCCCGCGACAAAACTCCAAAGCGGCTCGCCGGTCGCCGCGTCCAAGGCATGCACAGTGCCAGCGTCGACTTGCGCGACAAACACTTTCCCCTCGGCCGCCACCAGACTGCTGAGCCGACCACCAATTGCTCGCTTCCACCCAGGCTGCAACTCGGCGGAGACTCGGGCGGACGTCGCTCCCGTACGCGCTGGGTCGTGCCGATAGGTCGGCCAGTCGGCGGAGGAAAGGCCGAAGGTTGAGCGTTCGGGGTTGAGGGAGGAACCACGAGCTTCAGATTCACGGCCAGAGGTTGTCAGTGTCGGATCGCCGTGTCGACTGTCCGCCCTGTGCTGTCCTCGCTCCCCTCGTGGCCCGTCGCTCTGCGCCATCTGCGCATAAGCGGGGCCGCGCTGGAGCCGCTCATCAAGCCTTGGCTTCGCTGGCACCAGGGCCGAGGCTCGTCTCGGAGCAAAGCAATTGAACCCGCCCAGCTTCGATCGGTAAAAACACGCACACGAATGCGGCGGAACGTACAGAAGCCCGTTGCACGGGATGACGCCGTATTGGCACGTGCCGCGTGTCCAATGGTTCGGAATCGGCTTGCCCGTTTTCAGATCGATGAACTCGACGCCCGACCTCCCGAAGACCAGATAGCGGCTCGTTGCTTTGTTTCGGTAACAGCGCTGGTGGCCCATTCCCGGATTGAAGAAGGTTTGGTCTTTCGGTCGAGTGCGTTTGACCTGGCCGGTCTTCGGATCACGGCCTTCCGTG
>JAADHY010000636.1 GCA_013151585.1 Planctomycetota bacterium | reverse complement strand
AAGCCATGTCGGCCGTCGGCAACGGCCGTTTGAGCCACCGCGGCAGCCGCCGAGCCGGTCTCTGGGGCAACACTTCAAGCATATGCATGAATACGCCTCCGCGTCCGTCGCAACAGCGGATGCCCGGAATAGATGTGACTTCGCTCGTAGCCGAACAACTGGGCGAGATGCCGGATCACACTTTCCCGGACTGCATGCATCGGCGTCGCCCGCTGCCGTTCGACCTCCAACGATGTCATTCGACGGGCCATCTCCCGCCGATAAAATCGCCGGAATCGGTACATATCGAGGTTCACATTCAAGAAGAAGCCGTGCAGCGAGACCCACCCCCGAACAGCCGCTCCGACGAACGCAAACTGACCTGATCGCGAACAAGCCCCCGGCGGATTCTCGCACGGCAGTGCCGGCACTTTGACCTCTCCAGCCGCACAAACGGCCGCCGCTTGCAACCGACGCCGGAACTCGGACAAGCCCACGCCGAGTCGGTCCAACGGAAGAAGACAGTACACAGCCAATTGCCCCGGAAGATGCACCAAGCAGCCGCCACCCCGACTGATCCAACGCACGGGGATGCCTTGGTGAGCCAGTTGATCCCAGCCGACCGCCAACTCGGCCGACCGGCCGCTACGACCGACGGTCACCATCGGCGGATGCTCGCACAAGAGCAGCACCCCCTGCCGGTCTCGTCGGCTGCTGATCTCCTGCACGAAACGTTCTTGCAAGAACAAGGCGGAGTCGAAGTCGACCAGGCCCAACAGGTACACCTCCAGAGCCGGCGATCTGCTCTCTACGGTTCCCCAATTGGACTGTCCGACGTGCATTGGTCCTGTTCCAGTTCCTGACGACGAATCGTCCGCCAGCCGACTCGTCCGTCTCTCATCCCCGGAAATGTTCTCATTTGGTGCCATTCTACCACCCTGCCCCGCCGGCCACAACGTGCGGTTCGCGGGTCGGACGGCACGTCCCCAGCCGTACGAAAGGCGTCTCGGCAGTGCGGACACCTCCGAAAGAGACCACGAAGGGCTCGCGGGCCGGCGCGCCATAGTTTCGTCTTGATCCCCAACCGGCGGAGCTTTGGCCAAACCGGCCACGACTGCTGGCAGAACCCCGGGGAACGGTGGAGCGGGCAGCGGCGCTCCTCCGAAGCGATTCGAAAGGGCTCTGCTATCGCGCAAAAAAACGACCGGGCCTCTGAAGACCCGGTCCGTTGGGACAGCTCCACAAAATGCCAAGTTAGTTACCGGCAACACGGACGCCGACAGCACCTCGGACGCGGACAAGGCTCACACGCGGGAACTCGCACCGTGACCTTCTTCGGGACCATCTTGCAGACCCGCACTTGCACCTCTTTCTCCACCTCGACCGGCACGCAGACCGTTCGCTTGATGGTCTTTTCTTTCGGAACGCATTTGTACTCGGTCACTTCGTACGTGCGAGTGCGTTTCTTTGGTACGCAGACCGTGTAGCATACCTCGCGAGTCTTCGTGACCGGCCGATACTCGCAAACGCGAACTTTGCACTTGCGAGTCACCGGCTTGCACACCGTCACTTCATAAGTGTACGGTTCCTGCACACAGCGTCGTTCCATGACCGTCTCTTCGATCTCCCGCTGGACGATCTTCGGCACCCAGACCCGTTGAACGCATTGCGTCGGTTGACAGCAACTGGAGCAACAATTGCCGCACGGTCCGCTGACGCGACACCGGCCACACTGGCACGTGCAAACAACTCGCTCTTCCCAATGGCCCTGGTCCTCGCACACGGTCCGTTTCCGCTTCACCGGCACACACTTCCACACCGTGCGGACGCCTTTCTTCTTGACCACTTGCGGAACGTATTCCGTGTAGGTGCGAGTCACTTCCTTCCAGACGGGTTCGCAGACTGTGTAGGTTTCCGTGCGTTTACGGACCTCGCGGACCAACTCCGTGTACTCGCACGCCACTGTGCGCTTAACCGGGACCCGTTCCCAAACCGTCACCTTCTGCTCGCACACCTGTTGCCGGTATTCGATGCACTTGACCTTGCGCGTTTCCGTGCTCCACTGCGGCACCAACACCGTCCGTTCGACGGTGGTACAGGCTGGCTGCGGAGGACAGGGGGTTTCGCAGGCTACCGGAGCACACGGCGCTGGACAGCACGGGCTGACGGCCCGTCCGCAGTCGCTCGCCACCGCTGTCCCTGCCGCGATCGCCCAAACCGACACGATCATCACACACTTCTTAAACATCGCTACCCTCCCAGTTTCTTTTGTTTTTCTCGCCCCCACGGGTTCCGCTGGCCGAATGAGACCAAGATAATATATGGATGTGTCACAAACATCCGATTCTACTGGGCTCAGAATCGATTTCAACGACAGATTCGGAAAAATTTGTAAAATAGGCAAACTCGTGGACTCACCCGCTACCCAACCCAAACCGTTCTTTTTCGTCGCACCTCCCACGCCATCCGGTCGTCTTGCGGCACGCAGCTTGACCTTCTTCGTCATTTTGGCCACCGCCTGTTGGTCGCGGGCTGGTGAACCATCGTCTTCGCTGAAGGTGTGCGTCATCCGCGATCGAGCTCCAATCGGCGTTTCGGGGCAGGCCAAAACGTTCGCGCACCTGGGTGAGATTTTCCGGGCCGAGCCTCGATCGGAGCGTTTTTTTTGGATTCCGAAGCGCCGGCTGTGGGTCAGTCGCGAAGACGTGCTGCCCCTGCAAGAAGCGTACGAGCGATTCACAAGCTTGCTGGAGCAGTCACCGACGGCAGAGCTGTTTCACGCTCGGGCTTTAGTAGCCGCCGAGCTAGGTCAGAACGAGGCAGCCCTCGACGACTTCGCCGCGGCCATCGAGCGGGCCCCGAAGCTGGTATCTGCCTACATCAATCGAGGTAATCTGCTTCGCAAGCTGGGTCAGCTTGATGGAGCCCTCCACGACTACGACACGGCCATCCGCTTGGAACCTAACAGCGCCGTGGCCTTTCACAATCGAGGCATCCTGTGGGCTCAAAAGAAAAACCTCGATCGCGCCATCGCCGACGCGACTCGAGCCATTGCCCTGGATCCTCAGTTTGCCGATGCTTACAACAATCGGGGCGTCTATTGGAGAGATAAAGGCCGGTACCAGAAGGCTCTGGAAGACTACTCACGGGCCATCGAATTGGAGCCCAATCTCGCGGCGGCTTACGCCAATCGAGGCTATGTCTTCAAAGAACTGGGACAGCCCAAGCAGGCTCTGGAAGACTACCGCAAAGCGCTGAGCCTGGCCCCCGAGCTGGCGCAGGCCCACAACGACCTGGCGTGGCTGCGGGCGACCTGTCCGGAGGAGAGCTATCGCAGCGCCGATGAAGCGGTGCAACATGCTCGGCGTGCCTGCGAGCTGACGGATTATCGAAATGCCGCCTACCTGGACACGCTCGCCGCCAGCTATGCCGCTGCTGGAGATTTC
>JAADHY010000264.1:6963-7789 GCA_013151585.1 Planctomycetota bacterium | reverse complement strand
TTTTGGCGAGCACGGCCTGCCGGCCAGCTCGGTTCGCCATCACGATCCCGCACGGGCGCCCCCGTTCATCCACCACGACGTCGGTGGCTATGCAACTGTAAAGAAACGTCACGCCCGCCTCGATCAGGGCGTCATCCAAAACTTTCTTGACATGCAGCGGTCGCGGCGATGGGTAAGCGGGCGGTGGGGGAGCATCTTTATCCGGCGGCCCAATGATCTCGATCTCACCCAGCAAGATGCGCTCGCATCGGCCCGACTTCTTCACGTGCAGTCTGACAAACCGGGCCGGCGTCTCGATGCGCAGCCGGAGAACGTCGATTTCGGTCGTCGACCTCGGTTTCGCGCTGCTGACATTCTGCCACGATTTTCCGTCCGCCGAGACCGCCACGTCGACGCGTTCCACAATAAACGGATTCGCTTCCGGCGGTCCCCCCCGATAAAACGCAAATAGCCGCACGGCGTTCACCGGCCGGACTCGTTGCAGATCGCACGTGATTGTCACGTCCCCGTCGTACTGCACGCTGTCGCGTGCCGCGTTAGCAGAAACGCCGTCGGCCAGCTTCGACGGCGGATCGGTGTCCCGATGCAGCGGAGCGCTAGGTCGGTCGGTCGTGTAGGTGAAGGAAAGCGTGTTGAAGTCGCGCACCTCGCTCAGACGTCTCGGATCGGTGAAGATGCGCTGCGCCAACTCCGATTCCGGCACCTCTCCCTCCTCCAGCCAAAGCCGCAGCGTCGCGGTCATATCGTCGCCGAGGTAGGGACGGGGAGCAGCCAGGAAGACTTTGGCTCCGGCTCGCGCCGCCGTGCGTGCCGCCTCGACCGCACC
>JAADHY010000264.1:0-6812 GCA_013151585.1 Planctomycetota bacterium | reverse complement strand
GGTCCGCCATATCCGCCGGTCAGTACGTTTACGCCCACCAGAAAGACCGCCGCAACCGTACTGTATGAGCAACCGAGGCGGGTTCGCAGAAAAGACTGCACTCCATCACGTCGGCTCTCGCCTGAGGGAAATCGCTTCGTCTGTCGATTCATCGGCGACATTCTTCCTTTCCCTTTTGCTTGGCCCTTGCCTTTCCAGTCGTCGACACCCGTCAGAACATCTCCTCCGGCTGTCGGTTTTCCTAGTCAAAAAGCCTTGTAGACGCCGGGCACCGGGACATGACTTTGGTAGGTGCCGTCCGAGTCGGGCAGCACGGGCGGGTTCGTTTCCAACGTGAAGTCGGCCGTTTGCTTTGGCCCTTCGTCCGGCCCCTTGGCCACAGCCTCGTCCCATCGGATCACCTTGCCGGAATAGGTCGCCATCCGACCGAGCACTCCCGTGAAGCTGCTCGTGGCGCCGTGCCAGCCGTCGTTGAGCTTTGTGCCGTTGCGGATGGCCGCGACCAGGTCCGCGTGCTCGTTGTCGTATCCGTCGCTGCCGTGGCCGCCCAGTTCTTTCACGCCCTTCGTGCCGTGCACGACCTCACCGATTTTGTTCCAGCAACCGCTCATTTGCCGGCACTGACTGTAGACCTTGCGGCCGTCCGGGTACGTGAACTCGACGAAATGATGGTCGAAGTTTTGCGAGCGTTTGCGCTGCACCTGAGCCCCCATGCCGTTTGCCTCGATGGGGTGAGCGTCCAGAATCCAGTTGGCCACATCCAGGTTGTGGACGTGCTGCTCGACAATGTGGTCGCCCGACAGCCAACGGAAGTGATTCCAATTGCGAATCTGGAACTCCATCTCCGTTTCGCCGGATCGTCGTTCCCCGTACCCGGACGAAGCAAATGCCCCGTTCCAATAAACGCGCAGGAATTCGATGTCGCCGATCACGCCGCTGCGCACCTCTTCCAGCCATTGCCGGTAGGACTTGCTATGACGCCGCTGCAGCCCGACGGCGACCTTGATCCCCTTCTGATCGGCCAGCTTGTTCGTTTCCATCAGCAATCGGAAGCCGGGGGCGTCGACGCAGCACGGTTTTTCCATGAAGACGTGTTTGCCGGCCCGCACAGCCGCCGCGTAGTGCTCAGGCCGAAACGCCGGCGGTGTGGCCAGAATGACGTAGTCCACTTCGTCCAATGCGAAGACTTTCCGGTAAGCATCAAAGCCGATCACGATGCGGTCGGGCGAGACGGCGACCCGGTCTTTGTATTTTCGCTTCAGCCGTTTCAACGCACGCTCCGCCCGCTCACGGAACAAATCGGCGACACAAACCAGTTTCAGGTTGTCCTTGCCGTTCAGGCAGTTTCCGGCCGCTCCGGTGCCGCGACCGCCGCACCCGATCAAAGCAACTCGCAGCGTGTCGTCACCCCCCGCGTAGACCGCTCGGTTCAGTGCCAATCCGGCGCCCGTCCACACTGCAGCCGCGCCTGCCGATTTCACCAGAAAATCTCGCCGTGATCCGCCGTTTTGAGCAAATGGGGCCGTCTCATTCATTGGGCTCATCCTCTGCAGAATGCATATCGAGATGCGCCGCCGTCGGCGCCAGGGCGGTTCGACTTTACCCGCGTTCGCATCCCAGTTTTTCCGTTCGGGACGAGTGCCAGCATACACCGATCAATTCTTCGAGAAAAGCGACTGGGGCTCCGGGCCCCGCGCTGGAACGATAGCGTCCGCTGGCCGCTCGGATTATCATCGGGACACTGTGGAAAACGTCCCGGCAAACGGAGCGATGAGAAGCTGGAGTAATGCGGACATGAAAGGAGCCCCGTCGATGATTCCACGAAGCGCTGTTCTGTCGTTGGTGTGTCTGGCCGTCGCGGCTTCGACTGCCACGGTGGCCGCCGATCAGAAAGCCAAGTCACCGCAAGGTCCGGAACCGATCGTGATTGAACGGAAAGGCGGGCGGCCGTTCATCCCTGAGGTGCCTCGCGACAAGGTCATCTGTTTTGCCTTGTACACGGTCAACGACGGCGTCTTAAAACTCAGCGCGCAGCTTTATCCGCTCAAAGACGGCGAATCGCGCCAGGTTAGCTTGCAGATCAAAGAAAACGGCCGGTGGAAGACGATCGCCACCAGCCAAGTCGACGAGGTCGGATGGCTGGCGACCTTTCGCGTCGAAGGCTGGGACCAGTCGCGCAACGTGCCATATCGCGTGACCCATCCCGGGGGAGCGACCTTCGAAGGGCTGATCCGCCGCGATCCGATCGACAAAGACGAAATCGTCGTGGCCGCCTTCACCGGAAACTCGAACAGCGATCGCGGTCCCAGACCGGACATCATCAAGAACATCAAAGCTCAGGATCCGGACCTGCTGTTTTTCTCCGGCGATCAGAGCTATGACCATCGAGCCCACACCGCCGCTTGGCTCTTGTTCGGTCGCCAGTTCGGAGAAATCATCAAGGACCGCCCGACCATCACGATTCCCGACGACCACGACGTCGGCCAGGGGAATCTGTGGGGCGAAGGCGGCAAGAAGGCTCGGCTCCGCGGCGGAGCGGACGGGGGTTACATCATGTCGCCCGAGTACGTGAACATGGTCCAGCGAGCCCAAACCGCTCACCTGCCGGATCCGTACGACCCCACGCCGATTCAGCGAGGAATCACGGTCTACTACACAGCGCTGAAGCTAGGCGGCATCGGCTTTGCCATCATCGAAGACCGGAAGTGGAAAACCGGCCCCGCCGGTTTGGTTCCTCAGCAAGGCCCACGCCCGGACCACATCAACGACCCGAAGTATGACCGTCAAGCCATCGACCTGCCCGAAGCCCGGCTCTTGGGTGAACGACAACTGAAGTTCCTGCGGGAGTGGGGCCAAGACTGGGCGGGCCAGGAAATGAAGGCGGTGCTGTCGCAGACCATCTTTGCCGGAGCCGCTCACATCCACGGCCGGCACAACAATCGACTGCTGGCCGACCTTGATTCCAACGGCTGGCCGCAATCGGGCCGAGCCCGGGCGCTGCGCGAGATTCGGCGGTTCTTCGGTTTCCACATCGCCGGAGACCAGCATTTGGCCACGGTGATCCACCACGGGATCAACGAATGGGAGGACGCCATCTTCTCCTTCTGCGTTCCGTCAATTGTGAATTACTACGGCCGCTGGTGGTGGCCGCTCGAACCACCGATGAACCATGATCCGAAGAACCCATTGCCCTTCACGGGGCGTTACTATGACGGCCTGGGGAACAAACTCACCATGCTTGCCTACGCCAACCCGACGCGGAAGAACCACAACGCCGCCGGGTACGGCTTGATCCGTTTCAGGAAGTCGACCCGTGAAATCACGATCGAGTGCTGGCCCCGCTACGTCGACGTAACTCGCCCGGACGCCAAGCAGTTCCCGGGTTGTGGCCGATCACGATCCGGCAAGAGGATAATTACGGCCGTCGAGCGATGGCCTATCTGCCGAAGATCGAGGTCAGCGGCATGACGGATCCGGTGATTCAAGTGGTGGACGAATACTTGCAGGAGGTCGTTTATACGATCCGGATCAAAGGCACGAGTTGGCGGCCGAAAGTATTCCGGGAAGCCACCTACACGATCCGAGTCGGGGAAGGAGACCGGGTGCGAGTGTTTCGTGGAGTTGAATCGGGGCCGAAAGAAGATTCGCGAGTCCTGAAAGTCCGGTTCGATTCGTGAAAGACCACGGCTCTGTCCGGGAAACGGATTGACTTGTGGTGCGGCCGTCCCGGCCAGCCATTGCATGCGGGACGTCCGCTCCACAACGTCTTGTGGGCCCGCTTTTCCGGGTTGATACAGCCGTCGTTGGTGTTGCCGCACGCGGTGAGGCGAGGCGGTGGCTCGCCGGATGGAGAATCGAGGGCGTGGCGGCTAACCGCCTGAGCCTCCGGCCTCGCTTCCTCCACGCACAAAAAAACCGGCCCGATCGAATGTTGCCAAAGGACCGATCAGTCGATAATGTTACCGTTAAAGGAGGCCGGAGTGGCGGAATTGGCAGACGCGCTGGATTCAAAATCCAGTGGGCTTCGCGGCCCGTGTGGGTTCGAGTCCCACCTCCGGCACTGCTTGGCTCGTCAATCTCTCTTTTCCGTCGACTCGGACTGCTGCGGCTTCAAGAACGAGCGATCCGTCTGTCGGCTTGCCGGTGGTTGGGGCACGGGTGGGTCGGCGGTCTCTGTGTTTTTCCCGTTCAGTCCGCGCGGGGCGCATCGGTCGCGGCGACCCACGGGCGAAGAAAGTCAAGACCCGGCGGTCGGTGAGCGTCTCCGGCTGCGCTCCGCCGGAATCAGCGCTGGACCATGAATCAAGGAGCATTCGGCGATGGATGCAACAGGAGGCGGCTTCGGCATGATGGACATCTTTTGGCTCTTTTTCATCATTTCGGCGCTGCAGCCGGTTTTGAGGCAGAAGATGCTGGAGGCGGCCCGACAGCGGATGATCGCGCGAATCGAGCGGAAGCGGCAGTCGCGAGTCATCCTGCTGGTTCATCGGCAGGAAACCATGAGCTTGTTGGGATTCCCCTTGTTTCGCTACATCGACATCGACGATTCTGAGGAGGTGATTCGGGCGATCCATTTGACGTCGCCGGACATGCCCTTGGATGTGGTTCTGCACACGCCCGGGGGGCTTGTGTTGGCCTCGCTCCAAATCGCACGGGCTTTGCACCGCCACCGAGGAAAAACCACGGTTTTCGTCCCGCATTACGCCATGTCGGGGGGGACGCTGATCGCTTTGGCCGCCGATGAGATCGTCATGTGTGAACATGCGGTGCTGGGACCGGTCGATCCGCAACTCGGACAGCAGCCAGCGGCTTCCATTCTCAAAGTGCTCGACCGAAAGCCGATCAATGAAATCGACGATCAAACCCTGATTTTGGCCGACCAAGCGGAAAAGGCCATCAACCAGGTGCGGCAGGCGGTGAAAGAGCTGCTGGCCGACGACTTCCCGCAGGAAAAGGCAGAAGAGATTGCGCGGTTGTTGTCCGAGGGGACTTGGACCCACGACTTCCCTATCACCCCGCGGATCGCCCGGGAGCTAGGCTTGAACGTCAGCACAGAGATGCCGGAAGAATTCCTGACCCTGCTGGAACTTTATCCGCAGCCCGCGCGTCGCCAACCTTCGGTCGAGTACTTGCCTCACCCGTATCGTGGGGATCGGACCGGCTCCCGGTCGGCGAAGGGTTGACCGCCCCGAGACGGCTCAGCGACAGTCGGGCGGTCTGAGTTACGGCAGGCCGCTTGGTGCGGGAGGCGGCGGGGCTGGCCTCTCCGGCGGCGGTCAGTTAAATTGACTAGCAGCGGCCCCGTGAGACCGAACGATCGGCCCTCTGATAGTGTTTCTGCCCATGTATCGCGTCAGCCAGCGAATCGATTTCTGTTACGGGCACCGGCTGCTCGACTATCAGGGCAAGTGTCGGCACTTGCACGGCCATAACGGCCGCGCCATCATTGTGCTTGAGGCTGGCCGGTTGGATCCGCGCGGCATGATCGTGGACTTTGCGGAGATCAAGCGGGCAATTCGCACGTGGATCGAATCCCATCTGGATCATCGGATGATCCTCTGCCGCCGCGATCCGGTCGTTGACGCGCTCCAAAAACTCAATGAGCCGCTGCTTGTCATGGAGGAGAACCCGACGGCCGAGAACATCGCGAAGATGATTTACGACCGTGTGAAGGAAATGGGGTTCCCGGTCGTCGAGGTTTCGCTCTGGGAGACTCCCAGCTCCTGTGCAACGTTTCGTGAGCGGTAGCTGCCAGTTTCGGCCCTGCACGGTGGAGGCCGGCGGCGCGAGTTTCTCGGACCGGCTTCGCACCCGGCCAAAGCGCATAGAAAAACCCTCGCGCTGCTCGGGCGTGGAAACCGGGAGAGAAATTTGCGATGGATAGCTGATTTGCAGAGTGGGTCAGGCTGCAATCAGGGGACAGTTTTCCGTCCCGGTCTCCACGGCTTGCCTTCGCATTACGCGAGGGTTAGGCTGGGTTTTTCGAATTCGTTCTACTGAGCTTGCTGTGATGATTCGGCGCCAAGAGAGCCGCCTTCACAGCCATCTCGAGCAATTCGTCCCGTTGGATATGCACAAGCTGTGCCATTCGACGCAAAAAAGGCTCTGGCGGCCAAAATCGCACCATTTGGGCCCATTTTTCCGCGTAGAGACCGCCTTCGTCGGGAGATTTCGATCGATTTTCGGCGCCGACCCTTGCGGATTCGGCGCCGAAAGGGTATTCCAAAGGGAGGTTTGCGGTGAGGGGCTGACCGCTAAATTAGAGGCGAGGGGGAGATGGATTGGCTTGCTGGCGGCGCGTGGCACGACATGGAGGCGTCGACCGACATCGGCGCCTTGGGTTGGCTCCGATAGGATCAGGAGGCCGTTTCGGCTGGAAAAATGGGATGAGGGGCTGGGTCAGTCCCTTCGGCGCGCCTGGGCGCCGGAGTTCGGCGCCGGGGGCAACGAAACGCGGTTTTGGTGGGGCCGGGTGAGATGGCGAATCCGAAATTCATACGCTGGGGCGTCGGTATCACCGTTCCGTTGGTGGTGCTCTATTGCGTTCTGGTTCTGGGGCTGGTGGCGACCAGCCCGGACGTTGGAATCCGCTGCCTCATGACCAACCGGCCGTCGACTCGCGCCGCTCCGGGGATCCAGGGGATCGAAATCCGCGCCTTGCCGCACTTGGTTGCAGCCCGAGGTTGCGAGCGTCCGCGCGTAGGCGACTTGCTGCTACGGCTCGGAGTGCATCGGACCCCCACCTTTGCGCATTTTGCTGAGGCATTCAGCGCGCTGCGAGAGGCGCCGATCCCGCCCGGGGGCCGTCAGGA
>JAADHY010000523.1:812-5087 GCA_013151585.1 Planctomycetota bacterium | reverse complement strand
AAGAAGGTGGAGAACCATATTGCCGGGTTACACCTTGCGTGCGCCTACTTCACCCTCAGCCGCGCCGGGGTTTTCGGATAGGCTCTTAGTCAGGCTAAGCGGCCGTCTCGAGGTTGTCAAGGGCTGAGTTGACGTTTGTGTGGAATTGCGGCAACGCGTTAGGCGGACGTCTGTCTAAGTCAATAAACATGGCGCTCTGCCTCAGCCGATGGCACGCCGGATGTGCGGGAAGCGCGTGAGGCGCGGGGTGAAGGACGAGAGAGGCGGGCAGGAAAGGAAGGAGGGGGAAGTGAAGCGATGGGCCGGCCATTGTGCTCTGTACCCGTGGCACTGAGGGAGCGCGTGGCGGAAACAGCTCGCGTACGACCGTTTGAGGGCGAGGGAAGAATGGTCGTGAGGAATCCGGTTGGAAACATGACTGAGGCAGTCGCTCGGTTCGAGCAGGTTCTGCGGAGCGCGCGTGTGGCTGCGAAACGTGAGAAGCATTCTGTCATTTGGGTCAGGCGGTTCGACGCGTTTCGAGCTGGGGGAACCGCTCGTTCCGCACGTGTGGCGAGCGAGAAGTCGTGGGATTTTTGAGGCGGCAGGGAAACCGCTCGGGCGCGAAGGATTGGCAGTTGAAGCAGACGCCCCAGCCGCTCGTGTTGTTGTTCCGCGAGGTTATTGGCCGCCCAGACGCTGATCGGAGGCGCGTGTTGACGCTGCTGGACGAGAACGTTGCGTCTGCCGTGCGGGAACTTGGGACGCCACGCGTGGACGAGGATGCGCCGGAGTGGTACCAAGCGCCAGACAGCGCGAGCTGCGTGTCCCGCGAATGGTGGCACTTGGCCCGTTATGCGTAGTGTACGGAAGCGGCTTAACTGATTTGGCTCAAGCGCTACGTGCCGTTTCAAGGCCGGCGGGCCCCTGGGAAGAGGGACCGCGCGAGGTGAAGGCGTATTGGGAGCATCTGGCCGTGGAACGGGACGTCTCCCATTCACGGATTGATACCCGCCGTCAGGCCGCGCTAGATGCTCTGTCAAAGGGAAAAAATGGGATCATGCCTTCTCGTGGCGTGGCCGTCTCGCCCGCCAGCAGCAGGCGAAACGGCTGCACCACAGCCAAGTTCAACCCCGGCTTTTCGCTGTGACGCCGCGCTATAGGCTCATCGGTTCCAGCAGAGTGAACAAGGTTCGCGCCTTGTCCGGGGGGGCGATTACTTGTCGGAGCCCTTCCACCCGGTTCGCGGCGCCAGACGCCCCCGTCCCGCTTGCGGAAGAGGAGACGATGAACACGGGAGCCCATCACGGAGCAGCCGGAAAAGGCCTCTCGGGAATCGCTTCGCTCGACCCCAGCCATCCAGCCGGCGCCGCGACGAGCCGGTGCGGGTCTCGGCGGGCCGAAGCCCTGTCCCGGCACCTTGCCGGAGAGCTGGGGCCTCAGCCGTTCGTTCGTCCGCTATGCTGGCAGCGGCTTGGAAAGCCGGCGGCGATTAGAACACGTCCAAGATGAAGTGGTGGCCCATGTGATAAGGCCGCTTGCTGGGATAGTAGTTGTACCAGCTCTTGTTGTAGACCGGGATCCTCTTCTCCGGTGGATACCGGTAGTACAAGTGGTTGAAACTACCCGGGAGCCGCTGGAAGTTGTGCGGATAGTAGACGTATGGGTAATAGTAGAATCGCTGCCAATCGGTTGGCTGCCCGCGACCGGCGGCCTGCGCGCGGGAGGATAGGTCTGGCGAGAGCACGAAGCCGGCGATAGCGAACGCGAACGCCACGCAGATGATCTTCCGGATCATGGGTCTGTTTCTCCTCCTCAATCTTCCTTGTTCTTCCAGCGGTGGCCGGCCCCCGCGCGCCCGGACCGGTGCGGTCGAGCGGGGATCCGACGTCCGGCGCGCGATGAGGCCACGTCACAGTTCATCGGCTGCGGAAGAGCCGTCACAAAAGAAAAGTTCCGCACAGGCCGCAGGGTTTGCCAAGCTTGCCCCGGCACCAGCCGCTCGCCCGGCCGTCGGAATGGAACCGACCTTGAGCTGCTCGCAGCCGGGAAACTATGCTTCGGGCACCTTCGTGTGCGGCATGGCCGAGCGAGGATCCCGTGGGGTGCCCCGCCCTCAGCCACCGCCCGGCGACTGAAAACCTAACGCGGCTTGTCGGCCGCAACCAAAGTGGGTGACACCTGCCGGGTGTCACGGCCCGGGCCTCGCCATGCCACTGCACAGCCGCCCCAGGCCAGTCGCACCCGGCAGGTGCGACCCACAAAGATTCGCGCACCATGCGAGCATTATTCTTGTGTGATGATCTAAATGACGGCTGCTACATGGCTTACGTCAACGTGCTAGGAAAGAGGCCGCCGGTGTGCCGCCCGAGTGTCCTGTTGGCAGCGGCTTTCGCCGCTTGCGGGATCGTCGATGGGGCACTGGCGGACCAGCCGGGTCCGACCGTTTGCGCATCTCGTGTCTCCGAAGCGGCTATCCGGTGTCACGTGGAGTACCTGGCCAGTCCGGAGCTGGGCGGGCGTCGCGGCCCCGGGGAGCAGAAGGCGGCTCAGTATGTCCGCGACCACTTTGCTTGCTTGGGGCTGCGACCGCTGTTTGGCTCAAGCTATTATCAGCCGATCCAAGGCTTGGACCCCAATGGCAGCCGAGAGACGGTTGTGATCGGACGCAACGTTGGGGCTTGGCTTTCGGGGTGTGATCCGCGGCTGAAAGAGGAAGCCATCCTGATCGCAGCCCATTACGACCATCTCGGGACGATTGACGGTCAGGTCTATCCCGGCGCCGACGACAATGCCAGCGGCGTGGCCATGTTGCTGGAGGTGGCGCGGGTCTTGAGCGAGTCGCCGGTCCCGCTTCGGCGGAGCGTGCTTTTTGTCTCGTTCGACTTAGAGGAGCAAATGCTGCTCGGATCCCGTTGGTTCGTGGCGCACTGTCCTGTTCCGTTGAAGCGGATTCGGTTGGCTGTTGTCGCGGATCTGTTGGGGCGATCCTTGGGCGATCTTCCCGTTTCGATGGTTTTCGTTTGCGGATCGGAGCATTCGCGGCAATTGCGTGCGTGGCTGCGGCAAGTTCGGCCGACCGGGAAGCTCGAGGTGGTCCGAATGGCGGCCGACATGATCGGCACGCGCAGCGACTACGGACCTTTCCGAGATCGGCGGGTGCCTTTCCTCTTTTTTTCGACGGGCGAACACGCCGACTACCACACTCCGAACGATGTGGCGGAACGCGTACGATGCGATCAGGTCGCACAGATTTCGGAAGTGATCCTTCAAACGGTTCGGCTGGCCGCTAACGGAGACGAGGCACCGCAATGGGAGGACGCCTCCGACGTCACTTTGGACGAAGCCGAAACCTTGCATCGCATCACTGGCCTGCTGCTGGATCCTCAAGTGCACTATCCGCTGAACCCTCTGCAGCGGACACTGGTGGGGCGGGCCGAGCGGTTGGCCGCTCAGAAGCGTTGGACTTCGGCCGACCGGACGTGGATGCGCCGGTCGACTCAATTGCTGCTGTTATCGGTGTTCTGAGCGCTCGAACGAACGGAGCACGGTGGGTGTTGCCCACCGCGATCGCCTGATAACTCAGCGGGCCGCGTCCCCCATCGGCCGGCTCAGCGGCGCATCAGCCAGTTGACAACCCACAGCAGGCCGGATAGCAAAACCGAAAGAACCAGGCATGTCACGATCGGAAAATAGACGCGGACATGCTCGCCCTCGTACCGGATGTCACCGGGCAGCCCGTGAAAGCCGATTCGTCCCAGCCCCCACAGTAAAACTCCCACGGCGACCAGCACGGCTCCGAGAAGGATCAGCAGTTTTCCGAAATCGGCCATGGCTCGCTGATGACTTTCGTTCCTCGATTCTCGATCCGCCCAGCTTCGGTTCCGGCGAGTTTACTTTGCCGGAATGACATCGTCCCCTTGTGATTCTACGGTGAGAATCCGTTCGCCGTCCAGAAGCACTTGGTAGCGGAGCCCGCGCCGGGCGTGTACGACTGGCTGCCTTCCGCGAACCTCGATCGGAAACGGCGCCACGAGCAGATGGTCGTTCACACGCGTAACCGCCAGACTGTCCAGCTCGCCCTCCAGCATCAATCGCAGGCTGACTAGCGCGCAAGGATTGATCGACGGCCCCGCTCGTTCTTGGCTTTCCAGCCGGAACACGTCGGGCAGACACCCGGCCAGCGGGCCGTCGGGATACTGCATCTGCTCTCCGGCGTTCAGGATGCCTCGGGCGAGCTTCTTCCAATCCAGGGTATCGTCGTGGGCGGCGAGCCAGGCGATCGCGTAGGCGTAG
>JAADHY010000523.1:0-787 GCA_013151585.1 Planctomycetota bacterium | reverse complement strand
CCAGTTGGGAGCTCGCCAGTTGGTCGCTCCGTAGACCGGAACGGTGGCGTAAGCCATGATCGGGTAGCGGCTCCATTGGTACACGAATGGGACTCCGCTGAGTGCCCAGCGCCGAGCCAACTGAAGGTACTCTTTCCGCCCTGTCAGCTCGTACCCGCGAACGTAGCACTGCACCAGATGAGCCGAGGCCAGAATGTCCGGCGTGTGGAGCGACAATTCCCAAGTTTGGGCCCCGCGCGGCGTACGGAACCGTTTCATGTATTCCAACGTCCGCAAGCCGGCTTCCAGGGCTTCGCGGTCGCCAGTGAGCCGAGCGTGCTCGAGCAGGACCACCGCATTCTGGGCGCACCAACCGCTGGCGGTGTCTTCGAAGTGGCCTCGCTGGTATTTGCCTCGGTAACGGAAAGAACCGTCCGGCCGTTGCGCCGCAATGGTGCCTCGCACGCGTCGCCGTTGGCCGTCCAACCATTGTTGGGCGCGACCGGTGAGGAAATACGCGGCCGAGTTGCGGATGTGCGCACCGCCCGGCACCAACTGCGACAACTCCGGAACCTTGCCGGTTAGGCGGAAAAGGGTCGAGGCGAAGTCCGCGTAAGGCCGCCGGGGCCACTTCGGTTCCGCGCAGTGTCCCCAACCGCCTTTGCCGCGCAAGGGACCGTTGATCGCTTTCAGGCAGAGCTCCCACTGCGCTTTTCGCGGTCGGCTCGGCGGCAGTGGCGGCAAACCGCGACGATCTACCACCCACCGGATGGCCTCTTCCAGTTCGCCCGGCTCCCCGGACCGGCAA
>JAADHY010000548.1 GCA_013151585.1 Planctomycetota bacterium | reverse complement strand
CTGACGAGGCGCGCGTGTTGAACTGGCCGGTAAGAGCGGACCACGGCGTGTCGGTCGTCGTCGATCCTCGCGGCCGAGAAATTTGGAACGTCCGCCACCACACGATCAACGTCTTTGACGCTAGGACGGGTCGGCTGCTGCACCGACACGAGTTCCGCGTCCGCGGCAAGGGGCGTCGCAACTACGGGCCCGTGTTGGCCGCGCGGGCTGGCGAGGCTGAATCTCTGCTGGCCGTGATGAGCCAGCGTGTCGAGCATCACCTGTGTTGTTTTCGCCGCGAGGCCTCAGGCAGTTTTTCGCGGCTTTTTGAGCGTTTCTTTGGCTACGTTTACGCACCGGCCGATCACGGCGCCTGCGTCGCGTACACTCCCACTGGCCTGGGAGACGTGGACGGCGATGGACGCCCCGACGTGGTTTATTCCGCTCGAACGGCTCAACCGAAGCCGGAGACACGGACCGTCATCTGCGATTTGAGTACGGGACGGGAACGGGTCATTCCGCAAACGTGGCTGGCTGGTCTGGTCGACCTCGATGGCGACGGCAAGAAGGAATTGCTCGCGTACGAGGACGTGGCGGCCGAAATGCCCGACCGAGGCACACTGCTGGTGTTTCGAATCACGAGCTCGGGGGCGGTAAATCGACTCGGGCGAGTTGAGGGCGTCCGGCTCCTGATGCGGCCTCTTTCGCCGGTCGAGCAGCCGCAAGACGCAGCGTGGTCGAACGTAGAGCTGTGGGCTCCGGCTGTTTTGACTGGGCCGGAAGGGGCGGCCGTCCTGATTCGGCGGCTGGGTTCAGGCCGGACGCGGTTGTTGAAGCTCGAGGGGGACGAGCTCCGCTCGTCGCCGGCGCCTTCCGTTTTGGATCAGGGTGAGGTTTTGGCCGTCGGGCAATGGACCAAAAGCGGGCCGCACCTGGTCGTGATCCAAACGGCAGCCGGCTGGCTCCAGCTCGCCGCGCTGCCGGGAGACGTCAGGTTCAAGCTCCCGCTGCGTGGCGGTGTCGCCGCGCTGAGCAGCGCCGTCGACTTGAACGGCGACGGTCGATGCGAGTTAGTGACGCGCTGCCCGGACCGTCGGCTCCGCGTGCATCGCATCGACGATTCGGGCCAAGCGAAACTCGTCTGGTCGGCCCCGTTTGAAGCACAGACGAGCCGGCTAAGTCCGCTCGCGCGCGATCTGACCGGCGATGGCGTGCCGGAAATCGTGGGCTTTGGCCGAACCGCCGACGGTGCCCTCTCGGTACGTTGTCATGGCCACGACGGTCGCATCCTGTGGGAGACTCCGCTGCCGATGCCCAGCTCGTCGAAGATCGTCAAGTGGATTGCCGGAGATTTCCGCGGCCGCGGCCGGTCCGGGGTGTTTGTTTCGGTGCAGCAAGACCTCGCCCGCGAAGCCTCGTTCTTGCTCGACGGTCGCGACGGTCGTATCGTCTGGCAGGGACCAACAGCGAACACGCCCGGCGGGGTGCGCTGCTGCAATCCTGTCGGCATCCCGACCGCCTTTGATTTCAACGGCGACGGCTGGGACGATGTCCTTCTGGACTACCGGGATTACGTGGCCTTGCTGAACGGCCGCGACGGGAGCTTTCTTCAATCGCCGATTTCGCTACCACCGGTGCCCGCCGGTTGGAAGGTGGCTTACAGCAGTTTCACGCCGGTCCGTGCGTCGGCGCGGATGAGGCCGCACTTCCTGCTGCCTCTGGGGCATGGCGGCATCGGCCTGCTCGGGCCGGACCTGCGCACCGAAGTCTGGTTCCACAAACCGTATTACGACACCCCGCAAAAGGTGGGCCTGATCGACGTCGATGGGGATGGGCGCCTCGAGGTTGGCTACGAAGAGCGGCGAGACGGCTGGTTTGTCTGCCGCGATTTGTGGACCGGGCAGGAGGAGTGGCGAATCAAACTGCCGGGGGCTGGGTACGGCGCGTGCATCACTGCCGATTTCGACGGTGACGGGCGGGGTGAGTTTCTCATCGGCGACTGCTGCATCGGGACGGACGCTGAAGGACGCGGCCAGCTCCGTTGGCGAGCCAGCCACTGGGCCCCGTACCCGCTCGTGGCCGACCTCGACGGCGACGGCGGCGGAGAGCTGATCCTACCGGGCAGCGACGGCCGTCTCCGCGTCCTGAAAGCACGCCCGCGGGAACGGTGAAGCCCTCTCACCCCTAGATGTCCGACAGACGCTGGTGCCTGCTCCGATCGCCGCGTGACGCCGGCCGCCAATCGGCACCGCGTTTTTCCGTTTGCGAACCAATACCGTTCACTCACTTTGCGCCGGGTCGCTCGGGGCGGGACAGCGGCCGAGAAAGAGGTCGTCGAGCCAGCAGCGCGATGTGGCGGTTTGGTTGGTGACGAAGAGTCGAAGAAACAAGTTGGTCGCGTCGGCCGGGGCGGTGACTTCGACGACGAAGTGCTGCCATTGGTCCGGCCGGTGCGGGACGGTGTGGGCGGCAAGCTGGCAATAGCTGCCGTCTTTCCGCTTGGCGTCCACTGCGATGCGGTAGGTGCCGTCACCCTCATTGTGCTTGACCCACAGGCCGGCGCGATAGCGTGAGCCGGGCCGGGCCCGCACCCAGCGGCTCAGCCGCAGCCGGTGACAGTGCTCGAACATCACGGCATAGTCGCCGGACCGGGCTTCCTCGTTGGTCACCACGATACGATAAGGCGTTCGCTCGGGGAACCAACATCGGACGTCGCCGATCCGACGGCGGTGTGTACGGTCGAGGACGTAGTCGCCGCTAGGGGCGAGTTCCCGGCCAAGCGACTCGAAGCTCGGATCGTCGAGCAGGTTTTCCGCGACGACTCCGGCCGACCGCTGCTGGGCGGACCGGAAGGCCGCCTGCAAAAGCGGCGACCGTTCCGAGTCGCAGATGCCTCGCCACCAGGCCGTCGCTGCCTCAGGACCGATCGCCTCGCGGAGATAATTGGCCGCAGCGCTCAACCCGGCCGTGATGGCAAAACCGAGTTCCGGAGCGGGCTCGCCCGCTTTCATCCGCACATAAATCGGGTCCCGCCGACTCCGCTTGAACAGTTCGTAGGCTCGAGCGGATGGCCCTTCGATCGTCTGCGTAATGTAATCGCACATCTGGTCGGTCAGCGCCACCAGGTGTCGAGCGTCGGCCACCGCCTGTTTCGCGGCGGCGACGGATCGCACAGGCTGGGTTCGAAGTCGCTCCATGGCCCAAAACTGCTGGACGGCCAGATGGATGAGGCCGAATATCCGTCGAACGATCTCGACGCGCTCCGCTGCACGTCGATCGTCCTGGGCGGCGGTCGTAGCCTCTTTCAACGCCGCTGCCGCCCGTGCGGCTTCCTCAGGTGTCAGCACGCGAAACTGCTCCAATGAGCGGCCGCCGGAGAGCGACGTGATGTCGCGGCCGAACGGATGCGGCTTGCCCGTCCGTTGCAACCAACGCTCATAGCCGGCTTCCA
>JAADHY010000640.1 GCA_013151585.1 Planctomycetota bacterium | reverse complement strand
GGCGATACGTGAAAGGTCAGCGGAGCGACATGAGTATGTTCGGCTGGCAGCTCATGGCGCTAAAAAGTGCTGAGATTGCTGGCATCCCCATCCCAGACCGAAGCAGGAAGCTCATGGTCCAGTTCCTCAAAGACCGCAGTTTGGGAGAACACCGTGGCCTCGCCGCCTACCGCATCACCGAGCCGCCATTACCCCCAACGCCTTCCATGACGGCTGAAGCCCTGTTCTGCAAGCAGATGCTCGGCATTCACCGCGACAACCCGGCTAGCGTCGAAGCCATTGAGTATCTGCTCGAGCATCTGCCGAAGCGGTCGGAGCAGAATCTCTACTACTGGTACTACGGAACGCTGGCGATGTATCAGTACGGCGGTGATCCGTGGCGCCAATGGAACGAACGGCTGAGAGACCTGCTGGTGGAAGATCAGCGCAAAACGGGCCATGCCGCCGGGAGCTGGGACCCACGGCCGCCTTGGGGACCGTACGGGGGTCGCATTTATTCGACTGCCCTCAGCACCCTTTGCCTGGAAGTCTACTACCGTTTCTTGCCGCTGTATCAGGTCGGCGGGCAATACATCGACGAATGACGGCCTGCCGAGTCTGGCGGTTTCTACTCGTAAAGAAACTCCGCCGTGGCGTGGCACGTCGAGTCGGCCGTTAGACGCACCCAGTGGGCTTGAAAGCCGTCGGGGAAACGGTGCATGACTTTCTCGCCCGCGGGAACGGTGATCCGACGATAGACGTGGAAACCATTGTGGTCGAAATCCACTCCGATCGTGAACGTGACGGCGGTGCGGGCGTCGTGCCAGAGCTGCAAACGTTTGCGGTCATAACCGGTCATGAGATAGGGGTCGGAAGGCTGACCAGGCTGAACCAGCGAGTTCATCCAAGGTCCACCGCGTCCAACGGGCTTCCCCAACTTCCAAAGGTCGTCGATCGCGCCGAACCAAAGTCCTCGGCCATCCCGATCACCAAAAAAGTGACCATCCTCGAGCGAGCGCAGCCGAGTGCCGGCCAGCACCAAAAGCCCTCGCCATGAGCAGAAGTCCGTAATCAGCTTGTCGTGGCTGCAAACGGGCTTCATCCTCGAAAAGTCCGGGACGGCATCGTAGCCGGCACGCGGCACTTCGTAGAACGTCCCGTGAAGGTTGGCCAGAAAACGCTCGGTGACGCATTCCCGGATCCCGCGCGGCCAGCCTGTCGGGAACGGTTGGTCGAAGGCTTTCGAGCCTTTCGGCAGCCGGAATCGCCGGCCCCGTCGATCGGTGACGACCACCGATGCGGAATCGACGGCAAAGTCGCAAGGCACCGCGGCGATTCGCCGCACGACGTCGGCTTTAGCGATGTCGCCCGGGCGGAAGACCAGGTCGGTGGCACCGTCTAGGTCGACTTCGACATAGCGTTCCAGGGCGACGCGCCCGTGCTCGTCGACCGCTTGTTGAAGCCACTGCAGGCTACGGTTATGGGCAGCCGGACGGATCAGGCCACCGACGTAACGGGCCGGCATTTCGGCGCGAGCAAGCGAATCGAAAAGCGACGCTGCCTGTCTCGCCTGTCGATCCGGCAAATCTCGCAGGGACGCGTAGTGAAAGTAGGCCGTCGCCCGACAGGCCCGATCGGCTGTGACGCGGATCCATTCGCCGGTCTGATTCTCGGGAAACACGCGAAAGCCGTAACCGTGCGGCGGGACCGTGACCTCGGCCGCCGGTTGCCAGTGGCCATGCCCGTCGCGGTCGACTTCGAACCGAAACGTCACCGGCCGGTCGGCATCGTGAGCCAGATGGACGACGCGCTGATCGTATCCGGCGAACAGGTACGGAGCCGAAGGCCGTCTCGCCTGGACGGCGTCGTTTCGCCAAACGCCGCCCCAGCCGAGCGGCGGGCCGAACCGACGCAGTTCTTCGATCGTCCCGAACCACAGATTGGATTGCGCTTGCCCGCAAAGCGGGTTGCCCATCATGGCTGCATCGTCCGCCCCAAGCACCACGCGGCCTCGCCAATGACAGAAGTCCGGAATGACTCGCAAGTGCGTGCAGAGCGGTCGGATGCCCGCCGTCTCGCTTGCGCGAAAACCGACTGGAAATTCAAAAAGCGTTCCGTGCATGCACAGAGCGGCTCGCTTTGGAGCGATGTGGCGGATTCGCGGCCACTCGGTGAACCAGCCATGTCGCGGATCGTAGCTGTGGCTAGCCTTCGGTAGCCGAAAGGTCGACCAACGGCCATGGTCGAGCAGCTTCAGAATCACCGACCGCCGATCCCAGCCGATGGCCCAAAGCGGGCTGTCGACCGTCGGGGCCCCATGGATGCCACCCGGTCCTGTCACGTCGCAAAACTGCTTCCGTTCGACGATCCGCCACTGGCGTCCATCCCACTCAGCCAGGATGCCCGCTTCTTCGCCTCTTGGCGGCCCACCGACCAGCGCATGCTTTGTCCCAGGTCGTCCGCCTCTCTCGCCGTTGTTCGCGATCACCACGCGCCTTTGCGACGTGTACCCCCCTTTGCCGTGCCATCCGGGGACGGGCTTCTCGAATAGCTTCCGGACGGCCAGCGAATGCACATCGACCTCGTAGATGGCTCCCTCCATGTCGTAGAAGTAGACTCTGTTGGCAGGGTCAGTCAAATGACGCATGACGGCCGTCATGCGACCACGCAGCTCTTGCAAGTCAACCGCTCGAACGCGGCGTTGAGGATCGATGAAGTATGGGCCGATAATAAGCTGGTTCGACTCACGGTGGATCATCCGGCACGCATGCGTGCCACCAACGCTCTCAGGCCGGATGGTCACGTTGAGCTGCTCGTCGAGCTCGTACAGCTTGTCGTTGCTGCCGGTCGTCTTGTGTTGAGGATAGGTGATGTACCAAAGGCGTCCCGCCCATGGCGCGATGGCCCCGATGCCACACTCTCCATGATTTGGCCGGTCCTTGGGATTCTGCGGCTGATTGAAGACCGCCAAGTGCGGATAGATGCCGCTGATCTGCAAATGCCGCGATCCCGTGCGGGGCGACTCACCGAACGCGTTTACCCCCAGCAGCAGGCCGCTGATGAAGACGCCCCAAACCACCTTCCGCTTCGAAACTTGTTTTCGTTTCATGGTCCCTCGCCGCCGTAGTCCACCTCTCGCATCGAGGTGGATTGTCGTTGGTCGGAAAAGCGTCACCGTTCGCAGATTGAGACGGGGTCCGGCCCCGCGGCCGATGCTGCCGCCATCGGTGCCGCCTCGTGGCCAGTGCTACGACATCGACTCACCGCGGAACAGCCGCAAAACGTCCGGCAGAAACTGGTAACTTTCGCGACGGCCGCGTGGCCCCAATGGCCGATCGCAGTGGTGTCTGCCGTTGTCCGTGGACCGCTACGCGTTAGCTCTACCATCATCCCTTCCCGGCCAGTCATAGGCTAGTGTTCCAGCCCGCAAACCGCGTCTTATCACACAAGAAGCTT
>JAADHY010000099.1 GCA_013151585.1 Planctomycetota bacterium | reverse complement strand
CCACCGCTCTCATTTCGGCTCGCATCGACACATCACAACACGACCCGCCCAGCCCAGTACCAGTATAACGTCTTTGGCCATTCGCGCAACCGTCGGGGAACGATCTGTCCACGAATTTTCGCGCTTCCGGCCTTTGCGACGCGCGACAAACACGACCTTGGTCGCAAGCTCATTGAATCCGCGAGCCCTGCCAGCTAAGTTGATAAGACTTCGGTCCCGCCGGGTTCGTCCAAGCAGTTCCGGACCGGGCGCATCGAATGCGGGCTGTCTGAGCCGTCCGAATGGGGCGTGACGTTCAGCCATGCCCGTTTCTTGCGGCAGAGTGGGTCGGACCGTCTGTTCCTTTCAGCAGTCGGTCCTTGGGATGTTCTTTTTCGTTTTGGTCATAGGGGACAGAATCATGAGTTACGCGTTTTGTTGGCTTGTGGCCTTGTCGGTGGCATCTCAGCCGAAATTCGGGATGTGGGTCTCCGATCAGCCCGCGGGCGACAAGTTGCCGCCCTCGATAGGAAGGCGATTGAAGCCGGTCGAGTTGTGGAAACTGGCTAACGGCGACCCTACCCCGCCTTATCTGAGTGTGACGGCTGGGGTGCGTTTGGAAGACGGGACCGTTTGGCTCGGCTCCCGGCAGGGGCTGATGCGGCTGAGTCCGGGGGCACGGCACTGGCGACTGTTTCATTCACGCCGTTGGCTTCCGAACGATCACATCCAAGACTTGGCCGTCACCAAGAATGGGGAAGTTTGGGTCAAGACACCCTCCGGCGTCGGTCGGGTGTTCCAGCGAATCGTCTCGCTGGAAGAAAAGATCGCGATGGTCCACGCGGCGCTGCGAAAGCGGCACGTTCGATTCGGGCTCGTCGGTTCGATTCGGCTCAACAAACCCGGACAGCTCGACGCGGGCTGGTTCCAACCGGACAACGACAATGATGGCCTGTGGACGAGTCTGTACGTGGCGGCCGAGTCGTTCCGGTTTGCCACAACCGGCGATCCGAAGGCTCGCCAAAACGCGTGGCAATCGCTCAAAGCCTTGATGTTTCTGGAAGAAATCACCGGACAACCGGGGTTCGTCGCCCGCAGCATTGTTCCGATCGAGATCAGCAAGGAAGGCGAATTCCCGTGGGAGAAGTCCGCCGACGGCAAATGGTGGTGGAAAGGAGACACGTCGAGTGACGAGCTGGACGGCCACTTTTTCGCTTACTCGATTTACTATGACCTGGCCGCCACGGACGAGCAGAAGGAGCAAATCCGCGCCGTGGTCGGCCGCATCATGGATCACATTCTCGACAACGGCTACTACTATCTTGATCCCCACGGCCGACGCACCAAGTGGGGCATGTGGGCCCCGGAACAGCTCAACCGCAACCCGGAGTGGATCAACGAGCGCGGCCTGAATTCGCTCGAGATTCTTTCCCACCTGAAGGTTTCCGCTCACATCACCGGGCGAAAACGGTACCGGCAGGCCGCCCGCGAGCTGATCGAAAAGCACGGGTACGCCATCAACACGATCCGGCAGAAAATGATCGCTCCCTACGACGAAGAGACGAACCACAGCGATGATGAGCTGGCCTTTGTGGCCTATTACCCGCTGCTGCGGTACGAACGCGATCCGGAATTGCGCCGAATTTACTTGCTTAGCCTGCAGCGGTCCTGGCTGGTCGAACGACCGGAAGCCAGTCCGCTGTTCAACTTCATTTATGCGGCCGGTCTTCAAGCGGACGCGTGGCCCCATGCGGACAAACGGCCGCCCGAACCGTTTTTGGCTCCGACCGAATACGACCGCGACGTGTGCCGACAGTGGTTCCAAGACGTGCCGGCCGACACGATCCGTTGGACCATCGTCAACAGCAACCGCTGCGATTTAGGGCGAGTCTACTTAGGGCGTCACGGCAAACTCTGCAGCACTCGGCTGCTGCCCATCAGCGAACGGCGCGTCATGAAGTGGAACGGCAATCCTTATCAGCTCGACGGAGGCAACGGCGGCCGCGACCGCGACGACGGCACTTTCATCCTGCTCCCCTACTGGATGGGCCGCTATCACCGATTGATAGCCGAATGAGCCGACAAAAAGTCCTCCGGCCGGAGCCGATCGACTGTCGGACCGAATCCAAATCAGTTTCGTGGGACCGGTACACAGCGGCGGGCTTTGGGACCTGGGACCGTCCACTTGGCCGGTATTGCGCGCACGCAGGGCCGCCGGGACCGAGCGTCCCGGCGGCCGCGACCGCGACGACAGACGCCCATCCTGGCGCCCGGTGATCACGAAAAGCCGCACCCCGGCAACTCCGGTCGGAGCCTCGGATCATCGGTTTTCCGGGCGGGGGCTGGCAGTAACAGTCAAGAGGCGAGCTTTGCCGTTGCAGAGCCGGTCCGGCAATCGGACAATCGTTCGACGGAGGCGACGATCACGATCGCTCCGGACCGAGGCGAAAAGCGCACGGGCTCCCGCTGGGGCGGCGCCTCATTCGCAGGCAGGGCCCGGAGCGGGGGAGAAGCTGCTCAGCCGGGGAAAGTCGCCTCGGCCGGACGCCGATAACCTGTCGTCGTTTATTGGGGCGCGGGGCCAACTCTCGCCCGCGGAATCGTTTGTAACAATCCTTTCTCGCTGGTTCCGCGTTCTGCCAGGGCTGGCCCGGAGGCAAGCTTACGATTTGAGTGTTCAACGCTTCGTGATGCCCACTTCGCCCCTATTGCTTCCGAAATTCGAGTTGCATGAGTGAGAAGCCAGCCATGTCTACCTGAATCACGCCGCCGTGGACGGCGACAGGCTGGGGCTCGGGCAACGCGCTCGCTTCGAGAAGTTCCGCCTTCTGCTGGGCCGTAAGTTTCTTTGGCTTTCCCATTTTCTGCCACAGAAGGTATGGGTCGCATGTGCCGGGGGCAATCACCGTTTTTTCACACCGCCAGATCCCCTCGGGAAGTCCTCGGACCTTCACGGTCACGGATGTGTCGTATGCCCGGTGTTTGTAGTCTTCGATCAAGTTGTACAGAATGATCCATGCGCGAGTCCCGTCAGCCGAAATACACGCCAGACCGCCAATCGGATCGTTGGAACTCGCGCAGGCCACGCGGCGCCCTTTCATGCGGTGCAGCAATTCAAAGGCGCGGAACGACGGCTTCGGGATGGTCGTCTTGGTGAACATGGCGAGCGACCCTTGAAAGCCTTCATGCACATTTGGCGGGCCGGCCCCCAGGGCGAAGGGTAATGCGAGCGTGATGTTGTAGTCCATGAACCGATGCACCGCCATCACGCGGAAGGCCGCATCGTAGGGGCGATCATGCATGGTGAAAGGGCTGGAAGAACATCCCCACTCGGTGATAATCGTTGGCAGGTCACGGAACTGCGGGAACTCCGTGAGCGCGCGGCGCACTGACTGCAGGCTCAAGAGCAAATTATCCAGCGCCGGCGGGCCAACACTCACCGTGTAGATGTGCCATG
>JAADHY010000269.1 GCA_013151585.1 Planctomycetota bacterium | reverse complement strand
TGACGCACGGAACGAGCCGAGGTTCCTCGGGCAGTGCACCGAATTGGAATCGCCTCCCGGATGGGGCCTTGCTGTTTCGCTCCTTGTTCGCGTCCTTCTCGTCGTCGGGTCGCGACGGAGTCATCCGAAAAGCGGCTCGCGCGACTGTCGGCCCGCTTGATGACGTCCGGCGACTCGCCGGCCTTCTGGGTCGGTTCCCCTGTTTCCGACGACGAAGGCGACTCCGCCGCAAAGAGTGCGTTTTGCCGATGGACTTGCCCAAGCGCCAAGGCCACACAAACCACTAGACAAGTCCCGGCAGTGACGGTCCGATTCGGTTCCCTCCTCGCCAGCATGCATGCTCCTCTGCCGATAAGCCCTCTCTCGACCGGGTGTCACTTCGCGTGTCACTCCGTTTCCGCGGGTGTTGTGTCCGGAATCGCTTCGTCCTGCTCAAACGCTGCTCGTCGAACGTCGACGCGCTGATCGAACGGCTCCACCGTTTCGCTTGGCCCAGCTCTCAGGCCCTCCTTGCTTCCCGTTTCGGCGTCGCCCCTTTCCGCGACCTCGGCCGCCACCGGTACGACGGCCGCCTGTTGGACGGCATGCCGACACTCACACGGGGCCAGCAATCGGTTGATCGGCGACTGACACCAGTTCGGTTGGCCGATGCGGGAGATGTCTAGTTGGGGAACGTACAAACGCTCCAGCAGCGGAAGCTGGTCGCTCACACTATCGACGAAGCCGGCGTAGCCTTCGTACAGCGGGCCGCATTGACAGCCGGATAAGAACACCATCGCCACCAGCAACGCGACCGGCGGCCTTTTGGCCGGCTCTTTCGGCGATCGAGTCTTGCCCACCTTGCCTTTTCCTTAGTTCGGCATCCGACACTGGGCGGCTCGTCCCGGAAGATTCCTGAGAGGCGGCCCGGGCGTCCCGGCTGGATGCGAGAGGACAGCGGCCACCAGCCGGCACGAATCCGGTTCCCTAAATCGTCTCGGCTCTCAGGGCGGGTGCCGCGCGGTGTTTCGCCCCGAATGGGGGCGTATCGTAACTGGCGTACTTCTCTCTGATCGGGTCAGATGGGTGGGCAACTTTATCGATTTTGCCGGTCATTCCGTTTGAGTCGCGCGGTCGGCGACGCGGCGGCGGCGTAGTTCGGTGGAAGAAACGTCTTCCCGAAAAGCGGATTCCGGCAACTCCAGGAACAAACCGCGCCATCGCGGCGGCACCGCAAGATCCTTGATAGTGTGGAAGACGCCGTCGATGCAACGCCCCGCCACCAGGAACCGACACCCCTGCTGGCGAAGCTGGTCCAAGGCGGCCTGCATGCGGGCATCGCTGTCTCCGTAGAAACGCGGTTCCAGAAGACGGCGGGCGGTGTCAAACCCCACAACGAAGGTGCTGTTCGGAAAAAGCCGGGCCTTGTCTGCGAAAGTGCCGGCCGCAGTGAGCGCGACGGGGGCATCTTGGAACTGCCGACACCGCTCCTCAACCGTGATGTAGTCCAGCGGTGGTTTGTCAGCGTTGAAAAGGCTCAGTTCATAGACAACCGGTCCTTCCAATCGTTCTTCCGCTACACGTCGGAGTTTTCGATGGCCAGAATGCAATGGATCGAAGCTGCCGCAAAGAACGCCGACGACACGCTGCGGCCCGCAGTCGGCCGTCCGGCCATCGCCAGACGATTGACCTCCGACCGGCAGCCAGCTCCTTCAACAGAGGCGAGCCACTTTGGCATTCGCACCGCACCTCTTCATCGCTCAATAACATTGGTGCCGGCAGGTCGCGAATACCAGCAGCTTCGGCCAACGCCTTTAGCACCAGCGCCGTCGCCACCTCCTCTTCTTCCGGGCGAGTCCGGGCACCTTTCACGAGCGTTGAGCCGTACACGCGGGTCTCGTCGAGCCCGTGAGCGGCGACCCAACAGCGGTGGTCACCGCGCTTCGGACGGTCGCTGGCCAGAGCCGCCGTGCAGGCCACGCCCAGCCGGACCGCGTTGGCCCATCGTGCTGAATCGGAAGCCGTCAGATCGTTGGCGCGTCGCCACGCGACCGCCGCCATCGCTAACGCGGTCCGTCGGCTGCAGTCTTGTTCGGGGCTCCACTTCAACCAATCGACCAGGGCGGAGTGCGCGTACGGCACTCGCGCCTCGAGGACAGTGCGAGAAGCCCCCGGAACGCTCAGAAGTTGCGCAATCGCTCCGCTCCCGCCTCCTGTGACCGCCAAAACGACCACGACAGGACCGTCATGAATCCGACGAATCACGTCGGCCCAGGCGGAGCTGTCGGCCATGGCTGTGTCACCTTGGTGCACTGACATCATTGGCCGGCCATCGTAGAGGCGTCATGATCACCCTCGCCCGAACGGGCGAGGGGACACTGGAACCGTTTGGTCGAGCAGAACGGCAGCCGTTTTCGCCAGGACTTTTATTTAAGTGCGGTCGCGACCACTCGACGCTGTCCTAATTCAGCATACTTTGAGCGCCGCCGAACTTCTACGTCAGATAGCAAAACGGCCGGCCAATCACGATCCCGACCGACGAAGCCGAGAGATTCCCGGAGCCGTCTTCGGAAAAAACGTGAGGAACGTTGGCGGGGCTGCCACTCAGGCGATACCATATCGACAATAACTTCCGTCGGTATTCCCAGCAACTGCTCAGTTCTTTCAGGAGAAACAAACGATGGATAAGTGGCCTATCGGTGTGTTTACATCGGTTGACGCGGGGTTGGGAGTGCAACTGGATGTCGTTCGGGAACTGGGAATCCCAAGCGTTCATCTACACGCACCGCACAAGGAAACACGCACGGAACAGGCGGCAAAGGATTTTCTGGCCAAGTGCGCGGATGCAGGGATTACGATCACGGTTGTGTTTGGTGGTTTCGAAGGCGAAAGCTACGCCGACATTGCGACAACAGCCCGCACGGTGGGGTTGGTGCCGAAAGAGACTCGCGCCGAGCGGCTGCAAGAGATGAAAGAAATCGCCGACTTTGCTGCGTTGCTCGGATGTGACACCGTCGCACTCCACATCGGGTTCATCACGGAAGACCGAACGAGTGAGGACTACAAGGATCTGGTCGACGTCACCCGTGAACTGCTCGACTACATCAAGAAGAACATGCAGAAGCTGCACCTGGAGACCTGGCAAGAGTCGGCGGATCACTTGTTGCAGTTCATCGCCGATGTCGACCGCGACAACCTCTTCATCAACTTCGATCCGGCAAACATGATCCTGTACGGAACCGGCGACCCGATCGAAGCCCTGAAAAAAGTCGGCCACTTGGTGCGCAGTGTGCATTGCAAAGACGCCAAGTGGGCTCCCGAAGACAAGCGCGGTCAGGAATGGGGGACCGAGGTGCCGCTCGGAGAAGGGGACGTCGGGATGGAGCGTTTCCTCAGCACTCTGAACGAACTCGGATACACCGGACCGCTGACCATCGAGCGCGAAATTCCCCACGATCCAGAACGTCAGAAAGCGGATATCCGGCGAGCGGTCGAGCTTTTGACGGAGCTGCGTGCCAAGCTGGCCTGATTCAGCGGCGTTGCCTTTTGCGGCTATCCCACTTCGGGCTAGGAATCGTCAGAGAATAAGTTGTGCGGCTCGAAATGTAGGATGGGCTTTCCAGCCCGTCAAGAAGACGACGGACAGGGATGTCCATCCTACAACACGAGCACGTTATTCTCTGGCGCCCCCTCGGCACGGTCGGCGCGCGAGGGCAGTCTCCTGCTCGCCTTACGGACCCGCCCGATGGTCTGGCCTCCTTCGCTGGTTCCGGAAGGGAACCAGCCGTAGCTCATTGGTCGTTCTCAGAAAGCGCGCAAAGGGCATCAACGTCAAGCCCGCCGATACCCGCCACACGCTGCGCGAGGCAGCGAGCGTGGTGAAAAGGCCGTGCGGGCTGACAGAGTGACGTTGTCAACGTGTCGGTTTAACGCCGTCCTTGCCAAAAGCCCCCGCGGTTGACCGTTTGCGGGACCCGTTCCCAGGCCGAAACGCCGCGTAGCCTCGGGGCCGATGCGGCGCGGCCGCTGACGCAGTTGTTAGGTGGGCACCGCTCATCCCCAAAGCGACTCGTATCACCGATCGGCGCGGTTTTCCCTATCCCGTGCACGGGTAGCCGCCGCGGGCTGTACGGACCGCGCTGATGATCGAACGCAATATCAAATCAGCGCATTCCGAGAACTTTTCGGCTACCGCGCGGACTGACACGGCAAGCCGGGAACCGAAGGCGAGCCTGACTGCATGAATCAGGCTGGCGGACGTCCCAAAGGGCGGAACGCCTCAGTAGGGATGCAGTCCCGGAAGCTTCGAGAGGTCTCCCGGAATCCGATAGCGGAGCGTGATTCCGCGACTGTTTTTTCCCACGGCGAAGCCGCCTAACTTCCGGTCCCAGACCCAGGTCTTTTTGCGGAGCCGTTCCTTCGCGTCCAAAATGCGGTGGAGAACCTTCGACTTCTTGTCGCGCAGCCAACCGCCGTAGTAGTTCGTGAACTGCCAAATTTCGTAACGCAAGGTGGCGACCGGCGCGCCATACTGACCGTCGTAGCTGGTCTTGCGGTCGCGCAGAAGCTGCATCAGCACCCGGACCCGCTCCTCGTCGCCTGCCATATCGAGCGGAGTGACTTTGTTCTCGTAGTATCGCTTGCCCAGAATCTTTTCGCGAACAATCTCGGCCACCTCGTCCGGTGGCGGCGACTGGAACACCGGATCCTCCGGGTCCTCAAACTCATTGAAGATGGGCCAATGATACCCCTCAATCCGCGTCCCGTCCTTGAGGAAGACGATGGCGTCATAGATACCCGGCGGCAGTCGATCGAACGACGCGGTCGCCCGACGTGCGGTGCGGTCACAGTAGGGGGCTTCGAACTTCGCTTTGGGATCGACGGGCCGAGCCAGCGATCCGTCGTCGTTGAAACGCCGCACGATTCCGATCCAGGCAACGCGCGACTCCGGTTCCACGCGGATGGTCAAATCGGCTGCCCGGACCGCGGCAGCGCCCGGTCCACCCAAGAGCCCGGTCAACCAGGCCGCAGCGAGAAGAACGTAAAGTTGCTTCATCGCTTTCCTCCTGCACGATTCGGTCGCCTGACAGGACGACCCCGCCC
>JAADHY010000249.1 GCA_013151585.1 Planctomycetota bacterium | reverse complement strand
AAAAGAAGACCGCGAGCCGTTGCTCGCCGATGAGCTGGCGCCAATCGCGTCAGACCCGTCTTCGGTACAGCAGCCGCAAACGTTGCAATCGTCCGATCCGCGCCGATCATCGCCAACGGCAGTCCCCTCCGACGCACCGCCGTCAGCCGGACCATTCCACCCACCCCTGATGCCGGAGCCACCGAGTGACGCCGCTACGGCGGCATCACAGGCCAAAGAGTGGAAAAGCCCAAAGCCCGAGCCGGGACCCGTGGCTGCGGAACCGAACGAACCCGCTCTCCCAGCCGAAAAAAGTCTTCCGGCGGCGCAAGCGCCTGTCACCGAGTCGCTCGCAACGGACGAAGCCACCACGGCCGACCGTACCGAAGCTCCGAAGCTAGCTTTACAGGTCGTTGCTCCCGCTAACGCCAAAGTCGGGCAGCGGTACGTGATCGTGTTCACTATCCGGAACGTCGGACGGGTTGACGCAAAAAAGGTCGTCCTGCACGTGGATCTCCCCCCCGAACTGTCTTATCCGTACGGCCGGCTTCTCAAGTACGACGTCGGCGAGCTTCGCGCCGGACAGTCACACGCGGCTCGCCTGACCGCGCGCGTCGATAGACCGGGACGTCTGATCATCCGATCGCGGCTATTGCTCAAGGGCCACGCCGTGCAGGACATCTCCAGCGTCGCGCGAGCCGTGCGGTGAACACCGGCCTGCTGCGGCCGGTCTTCAATCGGGCCTTCGCGTCCTTAAAACCGGGTCATCTCGATACTGACGCTGGCCAGATGAGCGACTGTTCCGTTCGTGAGAGATTTCATTCGTCTGTGCCCTTACCGGCTGCGCGGAGATTGTATGCCATGGTGCTTACGGAAGCGGTAAGGGCGCTTTCGGAAAAACTCGAGCGCGACGCCGCTGACGGGTTGTCGACCCGCGTCACGGCTGATTAGAACCGCTCGGACGTCGCCGGTGAGATGCTGACTTGGAAGGCCCCTGCCCCCGGGGCGTCGCCGGACGCTCGGGGCCGAGGTCTGCCGCCTGGTGAGCGAAAAGCTGCTGTTGCCGTTGGCGAGCCGATCCGCACCGACTTCGAGTAGGTGGCCTTGCCACTCCCGCCGGCCCCGTCCGCCTGTTGTTGCGCCTGACACGGAGGCACATTTGAGGCGTGACAATCTTCTGCAAATCCTGCCCCCACTTTCTGCTTTTTGCATTGGTACCTCGAATTCAGCTTGGTCCCCTTTCCGAGAGCCCATCCGCTTCGCTCCGATCTCCTTGTTCGACGGGGATTGCTGAAAACAGCGCGCGAGCAATCGGTCGTGCCAAGTCAGTCCAATTTCATGCTTTGGGACCTCAGGGGCGATCGGGCAAACTTTGAGCTTGACGATCTCGGTAGTTTCGGTACGCTGTTGATAGGGCCAAAGCAGGAGAAAACCACCATGGCGAGCGATGTCAGTGCGCGCAGCGTCCGCGACGTAATGAACGCCGATGTGGTTTCCATTCGGCCTCACGACGCCGTCCATGACGCCTTGCACCTTCTTCTCAACAAAGCCCTTTCGGCTTTGCCCGTCGTCAATCACCAAGGTCGCTGCATCGGCATTCTCTCTGTCACCGACCTGATCGCGATGACGCACGAATTGGTGGAAGAATTGAGCGACCCAGGCCGGATTCAAGAGGTGTTAATGGAGTGGCTGGATAAGAACATCAAGGAAGTCCACTCCGACCGACGGAAAGTCGCGACCCTGATGACCGAGCAAGTGGTATCGATCCGGCCCGATGCGAGTGTCCTCGACGCCGCTCAGATTATGCTCCAGAACCGCGTCCACCACCTTCCCGTCGTCGATGATGACGGCAAACTCGTCGGCATCCTTTCGACGATGGACCTGATGCGAGCTTTCCTCGACGCCGCTCAGACACCGTGACCGCCGATCCGGGCATTCTTCTTCTCGTCCCCATATTATTCCGCTCCAGAATGCCCGATCCGCAGGCTGCGCTTGCACCGAGTGAAGGCAGGGCCTGGCGTTTTCCCCTCCGTGGCGGACGTGCGATGACTTTGGCTCCCAAAGTGACGCTACAGAATCCACCAGTTGATGTAATCGTTAATGAACTTCTCGAAAAGCTCGAACCGGGTCGCCAGACGAAGGGGCTCGTAAAGAAGGACCACCCAGATCGGACCGTCTAAGTATCGGGCCTCGTACCAGTACCAGAACATGGGACCGATCGAAAGAACGTACACGATCAGCACGGCCAAGAGGATCGTTAATCTTCGAATGAGTCGGCGGTGGTTCCTAGCGGACGGGCACGATTGCCTCATGGATTCCCCACGGACCAGGACGGGCGAAGACGATCAACACAAAGGGAGAACATTTCGAGGGTGAGCCGAGGTTTCTGGGCTCGGCAACAGGCCCAGAATAGCATCGAGCTTCGGCTGCCGTCAATCGGCGGAGCGGTCGAGCGAGGCCGCCGTTGCTCGCTCCGGTCGGGCAGCCCTCAGGCGGTGCGGCACACGAGGAAAGTCGGCGTGCGGGGCGTGTCCGATCAAACGCGCGACCTGCTCGGCCACTCGGTCGGCGGCGTCGGGTTGTGCCAGTCGAGCCATGGCGCGAGCCATGCGGTGCCGCTGGAGTGGGTCGGTTAAAAGGCGGGCGAGAGACTCGGCAAGAACGCCGAGCCAATGGTCGTTTCCCGATTGACAGACCAGACCTGCGGCTCCGCCCAGCTCGAAGAACCGCGCGTTGCGAAGCTGATGATCGTCGGCGGCGTAAGGATACGGGACCAAGATCGCCGGCACCCGCAGACAGGCCAGCTCGGCCAAGGTCGTGGCGCCCGCCCGCGAGACAGCCAGATCGGCTCGGGCCATCCAGTCTGGCAAATCTGCGAAAAATGGGCGGACGATGGCGGCAATCCCCATCGCGCCGTATGCACGCTGGACCGACTCCTCTTGTCCCGCGCCCGCCTGATGAACGACGCGCAACTCCGGCACCTGATCGCGAATAGCTTGGAGCGCTTTCGGAACCGCGGCGTTCAATGCCGCCGCCCCTTGACTACCTCCGAGTACCATCAGAGTGATCCCGGATTCGGGACGTACGGACTTTAGACGATCGGCCGCGTTCCGAACGGAACAACGAACGGGATTGCCTGTCACAACCGCTCGACAGCCCGAGGGCAACAGCGGCTGCGTTTCCGAGAACGAAATGCATACCGTTTGCGCCAGCCGTCCAATCCACCGCGTGACGCGACCGGGAATTACGTTCTGTTCCAGCAGGACGATCGGAATCCGCAGTCGCCGCGCGCCCAAGATGACCGGAGCGCTGGCGAAGCTGCCCAGACCGATCACAGCGGCGGGCCGATCCCGGCGGAATTGCCGGAGCGTCTGCCAAGTCGCACGGGCGTTGTTCCATAGGAAACGGAACGGCCGACGTCGAAGCTGAGACAACGGTTCGGCCGGCAGAGCGACGTGTTCGATTTGGATGTTTGCGTCCGGACGGC
>JAADHY010000149.1 GCA_013151585.1 Planctomycetota bacterium | reverse complement strand
CCTCTTCGACGCCGACAACCCGCGCGAAGGCGAGATCGTCATCAACGGCAAACAGGCGATACCGCTTCCTTGGGGCAAAGGCGCCGCCTACAACTGGCGCAATTTCCGGTTCGATCCGATCCCGCTCGACCCAGCCGCGCTGGTCCAGGGCAAGAACCGGATCACCGTCCGCCGCCACCAAGGCGGCACCTTCAAAGTCACGGAACTCACGCTACGGCTAACCATCCCGCGCGAATGAACGTCCAAAAGCCGCCCAGAAACACAAAGGTTGAACTTCATGTTTCGAGTTTTCCTTTTCCTTGTCTCGTTGCTGCTGATTGTGTTGGGGGCCTTCGGAATTGTCGAAGCGGGCCAGCCTGCGCGTCCCCGGCCGTTTACCGTGGCTGTTCCGATGCGGGACGGCAAGCACCTTGCCGCGGACATCTTTCTCCCCGCGGCGAAGGGGCGCTTTCCGACCATCCTGATCTTCACGCCTTACAACCGGAAGACGCTCGGTGCGGCCGTTCCCGCAGTCGAACTGAGGAGCGATCTAATCGACCGCGACCACTACGCGTTTGTCATCGCGGATTGGCGCGGGTTCTTCGGATCCCGGGATGCGGCCGTAAAACGCAGGTCTCCCTTCGCAACCGTTGGCACGGACGGGTACGACCTTGTCGAGTGGATCGCGAGACAGAAGTGGAGTGACGGCAAAGTGGGGATGTGGGGTGCCTCGGCGCTTGGCGCCGCCCAGTACCGCACGGCCATCGAGAAACCTCCTCATCTTGTTTGTATCGTCCCCGTGGTTATCCGATTCGGCGTGGCCTACGAGCACCGTTATTACGGCGGCGTTCTCAAGAGGAGTAACCTCATCGCGCGCGAGCAGGCGGGATTCAAGGGTTCCGCGGAAACGTTCATAGCCCATCCCGTACGCGACCGCTGGTGGGAGTATATCGAAGCCGCATCACACTGGAGATTGAAGGACTTGGACCTTCCCGTCTTCACCATCGGTGGTTGGTACGACACGGAGACAGACGCGACGATTGATACGTTCCAGAAGATCCGAGCGAAGGCGGGCCCGCGTGCGCGCCGGAACGTCAAGATGCTCATCGGCCCGTGGAACCACGTCGACGCGGCGGCCGGGAAACGGATCGTCGGCGAACTGGAGTTCCCGGAAGCAGAGCGGGTGAGCGAGAAGGAGGCGCACCGGTTCTTCGACTACTGGCTCCGCGGCAAGACGGACAACGGCTGGGCCGACGAGCCGGCGGTGCGCTGGTTCCAGATGGGAAGCCGCCAATGGGAGCACGCGGACTCGTGGCCTCCGGCAGAGACGCAGGATCGCGTGTGGTACCTGCGCTCCGGTGGCGTGCTTGCACCGGAGCCGGAAGACGGGGAATGCGAGCCGGACACATTCCGGTATGACCCGAATGACCCGTCCCCCACGGTGGGCGGGATGAACCTCTACATCTTCTGGAAGAAGGATGCCCAGGAAATCACGTCGGGCCCCAAGGACCAGCGAGCCAAAGTCGAGAGCCGAAACGACCATGTTGCTTACACGTCCGAGGCGCTGGCAGAGGATGTCGTCCTCCGGGGGAACGCCCGCGTCCGGCTGCACGTCTCTTCCAACTGCGTCGACACCGATTTCATGGTCCGCCTGTGCGATGTCTATCCCGATGGTCGATCCATGCTGGTGACCGACGGCGCACGCCGGATGCGTTTCCGCAAGTCATTCGAAGAGCCGGAGCTGATGGAGCCCGGCAAGGTGTACGAAGTGACCGTCACGCTGGCCGTCACAGCACACACGTTCCGCAAAGGGCACCAGATTCGAATCTTGGTGAGCTCTTCCAACTACCCGCGCTTCGACGTCAACCCGAACAACGGGGAGCATTTCCTTACGGACCGCGCGAAGGCCAGGGTTGCTGAAAACAGAATCTACCACGATGCGACACACGTCTCGGCGTTGTTCCTCCCCGTCGCCGCCCGCGATCGCTAGGAGGCCGGCTGGGGGTCCCGCCGCGCCCAAATGCCTTTTCGTGATTCTGGTACATAACGTAATGTGGGACTCCTCAGGGATTTGAAAACGACGAAGGGAACTGACATCTTCAAGGAGGAGTCCCATCGACGGAAAAAACCGTACCAATTGGCCCAGCCGGTGGAAAAGGTTTACAGGAGGTTGCCGCGTGGGGTGGCGGGCTGGCCGTTGATCGTCACGTCGGTGAGCCACGCAACCGGCTCCTCTTTGCCATCGGTCCAGCGCCCGAAGCTGCGATCGAAGAGCCACATATTCGGTTCAAGCAGGCGGAAGCGAAAGTCAAACGTCATGCCCGGCGAAAGGATTTGGATACGCTGGGGAACGTAATGGCCTTTCTCGACTTCGATGTATCGACTGTACAACTCGCGCAGGCGACCATACTCGATCGAGATCGGCGTCAGGCGCTTTGCGTCCAGCCTGATCAGCCCTTCGTTCATTTTCGTGCGGAAGAAGCCCTTCCACGTTCCGCGCAACCCGTTGCCGGCAGCCACCGTGGACGGCAGTCCCTGAAGGACGAAGTAGATGGTGATCTGATTCTCGTCGATCTGGACCAGGCGGAACCTGGCCCGTCGGCTAAGTGAGGTTAGCACCCGTGCGCCGCCAGTATAGCTAATACCTTTGGGATACCACTCTCGATGCCAGCTTCTCGCGTTCACGTAATCCTGATATGTGAGCTTGAAAGGCTTCTGGCCTGCCAAATGAAACGTGTATGAGAACGACCGCACGTCTTCTGACAACGCTCGGAACCAGTACCGGTTCACTTCAGCGACGCGATCGAGTATCTCGCGAGCCCTCTGTGCGGTTTCGTTGTCAACAAAGGGGCGGGCACGCGGGTCGTCAGCGACGATTTTGGCGCGGACGTCGCGTCCCTGTGAATCCTTGACGCTGGTGATTCGCAGCATTCTGCCGTTGTTTCCCGGCGCCGTAATCTGCAGCGTCACTTGATAGTGCTCGCCCTGTTCAAAGGTAAGTGGCTGCGTGCGACGCAGCGCTAAAGCGTTGCCGTCCCGGATCTCGAACCACCATTGGAAGCCGGGCGCGATGCAGTTGAACTGGAAACGGCCATCGGCATCCGTGGTGGCCGATGCGGCCACGCTCGAGCTGGGTGGAAGCACGTCGCCAGTCAAGCGGATGTTTCGTCCTGGCAGAGGCTGGCCTGCCTCGTCGACGAGCTTCCCTTTGACCGTTGCAGCCGGCACCATGGTGAAATCGACGCGGTAGGGCTTGCCCGGCAGGATGATTCGTTTCCGATCCCAGTGTGAATTCTCGTCGGGCATCTCGTCGGCCATATACAGATCCCCCTGGCGACAGAGGTTCTTTTCGGCGTAGCCGGGCTTGCTCACAAAAACGGTCGCCGCCTGGATGCCGGCGCCCCACCGGCCTGTCTGCTCGTTCTTGACCATCATGCCGGGACCGAAGCGCAGCAGATACCGGCCCTTTGCATAAGACGGGCCTTGTTCTGCGCAACGTGCCCCAGCCGCGAGCAGCCCGGACCTCGACCCCTTCGAGCGGACGGCCGTGGCTGCCAGTAACGACTCCTTCAACGACCCAACGTTGCTGCTGGTCCGCGTTTTCCCGGTTGGCATCGTGGCGCCCTGACTCGGCGACACCGGCCTCGGTGGACTGGGCAGTCTCTTGCGAGTCATGGTGCGGACTGGATCGTTCGGACTGGCCGCGTGGCGTGCTTTCGCCTTTGGGGACGAAGGCCTCTTTCGGTTTGACGACCAACGGCACGGGCGCGGTTGCCAGCGTGCCGGTCCAGTCGCCCGGCCGCGGCGCGAGCAGCGTCCCGTCGGTGTCGCGAAGCCTCGGAAGGCCTATGAACTGCTGAGAGAGTTCGACGGTATACCGCCCAGGCGGGGCGATAAGTCTGTGGTAAGTCGGGTGCACAAATTGGTCGGCTTGCTCCTTGGTCTCGGCCAGCGCAATGTTGCCGGCATCGTAGATGACGACCTGGTTCGGCCGCAGTGTGACTCGCGTCGTGAGCATCCGGCCAAGATATCTCGTGCTGTGAACAGGGACTCGCTCGCCGCGCTCATTTCTAACCGTTACCCGCATATCGCTCAGCGTGATGGGCAACGACAAAGTGACCGACTTGTCGCTCACGTTCTGCACGTGCACTTTGAGCTCCGGCTTTTCGCCGTGGGAGTACGCGCGCTTGGGCGGAACCAGCTCCAGCGCTGCGCGCAGTCCATTGCTCGGTTCGCCCCAGACGGGCTCCCAGACCCGCTTTGCTGCTGGGCTCAACACGATCTCAGATTCGACCTGCGGCGAAACGACATCTCCCTGGACGGCGCCGAGCACTGGAGCGACCGGTTTACCGCTTGCGTCTTGCATGTCCAGTTTGATCTGAACTTTCCCGCCGTGGGAGTAGGCGGCCTTGTGCGGAAGCAACTCGATCGCGGCTCGCACCCTATCGATCGCTTTGCCCCAGACGAGTTCCCGAGGCCGCTCTGCCGCCAGGCTCGAGACGATTTCAAATTCGACCTGCGGCGAAACGACATCTCCCTGGACGGCGCCGAGCACGGGACTATCCGGCCGGTACCGCTTGATGCGCTCGGCGGCCCGAGCCGGCAGTCCGTGATAACGAACAACGGCTCGGTAGCGTCCTGGCTTCAAGCGTTGGCTCATCACGCTCAGCCATCTGGCCGGCCGAAGCAGGTAACGGTGTGTCTTGCCCGGCTGGAGCATGA
>JAADHY010000290.1 GCA_013151585.1 Planctomycetota bacterium | reverse complement strand
GCCATGTTGATCATCGACTCGGTGATCCGACTGGTTCCGGGAGTTTTGGGAGACGAAAACAGTAGCAAAGACGAATCGTTCGGAGAATCGGGCTTGCTCGAGTACCCGCAATACACGCGACCTCGAGTGTTTCGGGGCATGGAGGTGCCTGAGGTCTTGCTGAGCGGCAATCACGAGGAGGTCGCTCGTTGGCGCCGCGAACAGGCCATCAAGCGCACGTTGGAGCGGCGTCGCGACCTGTGGGAAAAAGCCCTTTCGCCAGAGCAGGAATCAGATTCCAAGAAGAACAGAGGATAGGATCGATGCATAAGCTGTTACAATTGGCCGAAGAACCCAGCCTGCGGAAGGATCCGCTGCGATTCGAGATCGGCGATACGGTCGATGTCCACACGCGGATTTTGGAAGGCAACAAGGAGCGAATTCAGATTTTCACGGGGACGGTCATTGCCCGACGCGGCAGTGGCACGCGCGAGACGTTTACCGTGCGACGGATCGTGGCGGGAGAAGGAGTCGACCTTTCCCGTCCATTCACCGAAAGTGGCGAAAGTCGTCGTCCGGCGTCACGGTCGGGTCAGGCGAGCGAAACTTTATTATCTGCGTGACCGCGTTGGTAAGGCGACCCGCCTGACTGAGCGACGTGCTAAGGTCTCGGCCGAGCCATCGGAAGAGGCATCGCAATAGACGGCCGCCGGGCCAGACCGCGTCTTACCGCGCCCGTCTCGACCCGCCGACGGGAGGGGGGCGAGAGAGTCCGCCGTGTCCTCGGCCGGCGAGGGCCCCACCAATGTGGTGGCGAGCAAAGAAGAACGTTGGCGACCGAGGCGAGGACTTGGCCGCCCGGTATCTGCGGCGCAAGGGCTACAAAGTCCTCTATCGCGGTCTGCGCAATCCCTTCGGCGAAATCGACTTGATCTGCCGCGACGGGCAGACCATTGTGTTTGTCGAGGTGAAGACGCGCCGATCTGACGCGGCCGGCCAGCCCTTCGAAGCGGTCGACCGTGAGAAGCAGCGTCACTTGACGCGGGCTGCGCTGGCGTTCCTCAAAAGGAAGGGCTGGCTCCAGCGACGGGCTCGCTTTGACGTCGTCTCGATTCTTTGGCGGGACGAAACAGATCCGCCCGAGATTCGGCATTTCATCAACGCGTTCGAGCCGATCGGAAAAGGCCAGATGTTCTGTTGACGGCCAGTCCTAGCGCGAGCAGGCGGAATCCGGCTTGACAGTGAGAACGTGGAGACACGCCTTCGCAAAGCGATTTCGCAATAAAGCGGCCCCGCAGGTCGGCCTGGCCTCCGCCGGACGGGACTGACGGCTTGACGGGTACAAGGGGGCGAGCGATGAAGGTTGGCTTGGTCGGTTATCAAGGCGGCGGCAAAAGCACGGTTTTCGAATTACTGACCGGAGTGCCTCCCGATCCCTCAAAAGCCTACACCGGACAGGTCGGCGTTGCTGTTGTCCCGGACGAACGATTCGATCGGCTGGTGGAACTGCTTCGGCCAAGAAAAGTCACGCCGGCGAAGATCGAGCTGTTCGATACGCCGGGTCTCAGCCGAGAGGATTCTTCTGTCAATGCGCAGCGTCTGGCGATCATTCGGGAGTGTGCCGCGCTGGTCCAGGTGATCGGTACGTTTGCTGGCTGGGACCCGCTGGAGGAAGCCAAACGGTTCGAAGAGGACCTGATCCTCGCCGACTTGCAAGTGGTGAGCAATCGCATTGAGCGGCTGAAAAAAGATGTCGTGAAGGCTCGACCGGATCGGGACGACCTGGCGGCCGAACTGGAAGCCTTGCAGCCGCTGGCTGAAACCTTGGAACAAGGGGAGACCCTGCGCGACTGGCAATTCACCGAGCAGCAGGACCAAGCGGTCCGATCCTTCGCTTTGCTCACGCGCAAAAAGCAGCTCGTTCTGATCAACACCGCCGAATCCCAATTCGACTCCTCGGTTTTGGCTGAGCTTCAATCGCACGGCTTGCGTGCGGTGGCGGCACCGGTCGGGCTGGAGCTAGAGCTATTGCAATTGCCGGAAGACGAGCGAGCGGAATTCGCAGCCGAGATGGGACTCACAGAACCGTGCCGGGAGCGGCTGCTGCGGGCCATCTTCGAGGTAACGGATCAAATCACTTTCTACACTTGCACCGAAAAGGAAGCTCGAGCGTGGCTGCTGAAGCGCGGGGCAACGGCCTTGGACGCCGCCGCCGCCATCCACACGGACCTGGCCCGTGGCTTCATCCGGGCCGAGGTCATGTCGGCTGACGACCTGCTTCGGCTCGGGTCAGAACGCGAAGTCAAAGCGGCGGGGCTCCACCACGTGGAGGGCAAAGACTACGTGGTTCAAGACGGGGACGAGATTCTGATTCGCTTCAACGTGTAGCCATTTCTGCTGTAACCTGAGCCCGAGCCAATTCATCCAACGTATCTATGAAAACATCCACACACAAACTTCGAGTGAAGCTCGAGACGACACGGCTCATCGCTTTCGCTCTGTCCTTCCTGGTTCTGCTGCTATCACCGGGGTCCCGTTGTCTCTCTGGAAACGCTCTGGACCGACTGCGACCGGACCGGCTCGAAGCAGTGGAAAAGGCAGTGGCCGCAATGCAGCGCAACAGGCAGCCGGTTCGCCTCAAAAGCAGTTTGAAGGACTACCGCTGCGTAATCCACGTACATTCCTTTCTGTCCCACGACAGCCGTGGGACAGTCGACGAGATCGTTCAAGCGGCGCGTGCGGCGGGGGTCCGTGTGGTGATGTTTACGGAACACCCGGACTCCGAAACCGACTTCTTCGTCGACGGCCATCGCGGGTGGCGCAACGGTGTGCTACTGATCCCAGGTGCCGAAACCAGCGGGCTTCTGATCTTTCCAAAGGCCAGTGTCCGGCGCTCGTTGTCCGCCGGCCCGCAGAAGCTGGCCGATGCGGTCCGAGCGACCGGAGGGCTGACCTTCCTGTCGCACGTGGAAAAGCGGATGGACTGGGAGCTGAAAGGCCTGACGGGAACCGAAATTTACAATACTCACGCCGATTTTAAAGATGAGGTCGGCCTCATCAAGGCTTTGACGAATCCGCTGACCCTCTTGCTTCAGATTGCCCCGGTGGCTGAGCGCTACCCGCAAGGCGTCTTTGCCGCGCTGCAGGATTATCCAGCGGATTATCTGCGGAAATGGGACAAACTCTGCGCCAAGTCGCCGCACACGGGGATCGCGGCAAATGACGCCCACCACAACCAGGGACTACGCGCGACCTACCTGGGGGACGGCCGCGTGCGGCTCGCTGACGCTCTGGGAGAATCGATTGGTGAGCTCGATGTGGCGAAAATCCCACTTCTTGCTCCGTTGGTGCGCGGCAAGCCCCCGGGTGACGTTGTGATGGCAATCGACCTCGATCCCTACCTGTACAGTTTCCGGCACGTCAGCACGCACTTGCTGATGCCGGAACTGAGTGAGGCGGCAGTTCGGGAGGCCTTGCGCAAGGGCCGCGCCTACGTTGCCTTCGACTGGATGGCCGACCCGACGGGTTTTCTTTTCCAGGCCCGCGGTCGAGGAAGGACCTGGCCGATGGGAAGTGAAGTCCGTGGCATCGACGGCTTGATCCTCCAGGCAGCGGCCCCGCTGGCCGGTCAATTCCGCTTCCTTTGCAACGGCCAGGAAATCTCGCGACAAACGGGACGGTCCGCAAAACTGCTCGTGCCCAAACCCGGCGTCTATCGGGTCGAGGTCTGGCTGCAGCTCGGCAGCCAGAGACGGATATGGATCCTGTCGAATCCGATCTATTGTCGCGCCGGCTGACGTCAAACGCGGACGGCGGTGCGTGGCCGCCGCGTTTACGCCGCAAGGGATCGGATCTCGTTTTGACGAGTCGACACCGACCGGGAAATGGTTTCTTGCCCAGAGCCGCTCGGTCAGGCCTAGTGCTTTGTCAAAACGAAAAAGTGGGATCACGCGGGGTTGTGGTGCAGGCGTCTCGCCTGCAACGGGCGGCCGGGACGGCCGCACCAC
>JAADHY010000159.1:3573-4380 GCA_013151585.1 Planctomycetota bacterium | reverse complement strand
GGTGCGTCAGGCCCGGCGATTCGGTCTGGAATTCCGCATTCTGCAATGGCCTTGGGGCGAGCCTTGGAACCTGCAAGACGTCGAGCGAGCTCTGCGTTCAGACCCGCCGATTGATTGGATCTGGGGCGTGCACCTGGAATCCAGCACGGGCGTGCTTAACGATCTGGACGGTTTGAAACGGCTGGCTCGCGAGCACGGGACGACGCTTTGCGTGGATGCGGTGAGTAGTCTGGGGGCGGTTCCTCTGAGCTTGCAGGGGGTCGACCTAGCTTCCGGTGTCAGCGGCAAATCGCTCGGCTCTTATCCGGGCGTGGCCATCGTGTTTGCAGAAGCTAGCCGATTGGGTGCAGTGCAACGCGACCGAATCCCAGAGTATCTGGACCTTCAAGCGGCCCTGAGTGCAGAAGGCCCTCGATTCACCTTTCCGTCATCGCCTCTGCTGGCTCTGGATGAGGCGCTGCACCAATATGCGACGCCCGACCGACGCAAGGCGCGATTCTCGCGATACGCTGAACTTGGGCGCTATGTGCGCAGCCAATTGCGGAATTTCGGCATGGCCCCCATGGCCGACGAGGCGACCGCCGCCCCGGTTATCACCACCTTCATGGCGCCAGCGGGAAAATCTTCCACCGAGTTCGTCGATCTTTGCCGACAGTGGGGGTACGAGATCGCTGGCTTGAGCCGATATTTGCAGCAGCGCCGACTGGTGCAGATCGCCACGATGGGCGACGTGACGCTCGACGATTGCGAACGTCTTTTCGACTGCTTGGCGGCTTGGCTGCGAACGCGGCAAGAGACGACTGAGTA
>JAADHY010000159.1:0-3476 GCA_013151585.1 Planctomycetota bacterium | reverse complement strand
GTGAGTGAGCGGAAGGCGCTCGCTTCCAGTGCTTCGAAAAGGAAAAAAGGAACGGCTGTCGGCGATTATGCTGGTCGCCCCAGTGACAACTACTCCTGTAAGCTTTCCACCCTGGTGAGGGCCTACTGCTTGTTGACCGCCGTCTGCACGGGGGACAGTGCAATGCGAATCGGAGTGGTCGCTTGAAAACGACGGTTGTCGACAGTGGTTAGCTCCGCATGCAACACCAATTCTTCCGATTTCGGCGGCTTCTGCCAGCTCAGCTCGAATTGGTAACCGGTGCCGAGCACGCCCCGATGCCAGTGCTGACGCATCTGTTCGGGCGAGAAAGTCCAGGAGCCGATCTTTTCTCGATCGGCTTGACCAAGGTCGTAAAGCGTCAAGCGGAGTGTTCCCGGGACCTTCAACACATCGCCCTGTCGATCCTGCGGCGCGAGAAAGACCGACAGAGCCTCATCGCCCGGTTGGCCGTCGCGATCGACGCCGCCCGTCAACAAGGTGTTGATCTTGAGTCGTTCGACTTGAGCCAGCAGGGTAATCTGATCCGCCCCCAAAGAAGAATCTTTCTGCTGAAGCTTCGACCGAAGCAGTTGGGTCTCGCGCCGGGCTTCCGCCAGCTCAGCTTCCTTCTCTTCAAGACGACTTTGCAAACGCCGCAGTTCGTCTTCTTGATGGCGAAGACGGGCTTCAAGCAGATCGGCGTTGTTTCGCACTGAGCAGCCAACCAAGCCGACCCACCCCATAAGCAACGAGGCAATCCAAACCGTCGTCCGGAGGGCCGCCCACGGATTCCTGCAATCGGAAGCAAGCACAACCATCATCCTTGACGTTCGAGCTGACGCGGTTTTGTTCTCAAGCCGGCTTTCGACCCGAGCTCTGCGGTCACTCCGATGCCATCCCACCAGGCTCAGAACGCCACCCCAGGCGCGCATCGCCCAGCCGAACAAACGCCGACACGGAGTTCCCCCATTGATCAGCGACTTGGCTGCGGCTCCAGTTTCTCCAGTATGTTGTCGATCAGCCCGTAGTCGCGAGCCTCTTCGGCCGTCATAAACTTATCGCGATCGGTGTCTTTCTCGATTTGTTCCAACGTCTGGCCGGTGTGTTTCAAAAGAATCTCGTTCATCCGCTTCTTGATCCGCAGCACTTCCTTGGCGTGAATCTCCAGCTCGGTCGCGCTGCCCTGCATGCCGGCCAGCGGCTGGTGGATCATGATGCGGCTGTTCGGCAAAGCATTACGTTTGCCGGGGGCTCCGGCCGCTAGTAGTATGGCCGCCATGCTGGAGGCTTGGCCGATGCAATACGTGGCCACATCACAATTGATGTACTGCATCGTGTCGTAGATGGCCAAACCCGCGGTGATCGCCCCGCCGGAGGAGTTGATGTACATGTGAATGTCAGCCTTCGCATCCTCGAACTGCAGGTAGAGCAATTGGGCGACTACGCTGTTGGCCAGATCGTCGTTAATCGTCCCGCCGATCATAATGATGCGGTCCCGTAGCAGGCGGCTGTAGATGTCCATTGCCCGCTCTTCACGGCCGCTTTTCTCGATCACGTACGGTACCAGAAGAGACATACTCCGTCTCCGATGTGTTGGATTTTACCCCCTGGGAAAGTGTGGCTCGTATCGCCGCTCGACGGGAAAGCCAAATCCGCCCCGATCCCTGTCACTCAGGACCAAGCGTCCCAACGAGTGTTTGGTCACAAGAGAAAGCTTGGATTGGAGGGCGTCCGTCCCAGCCGCCCGTTGCAGGCGAGTCGGCTGCACTACAACGTCTCGCAATTCCACTTTCTCGCATTGATAATGCACTAAGCCCTCGATCACAGAATTGCTCACACTCACCCGCCCCATCAGCGAAGAATCGGACCTAAGGATTGCTGATGTCCTGCCTTACTGATGCTGCGGGTCCGTGTGCCGTCCCGGGGCGCCAAATTCGTAAACAAGGCTTCCCGACGACTGGTTTCAATTTTCTTTCTTGCTCGGTTTCTCCAGAATCTCATCCACCAAACCGTAGTCTTTCGCCTCCTGGGCGGACATATAGCGATCACGATCCGTGTCTTTCGCGATCACCTCCACCGGCTGGCCCGTATGTCTGGCCAGGATCTGGTTCAACAGGTCGCGCGTTTCCAGAATATCCCGGGCCTGAATCTCGATGTCGGATACCTGGCCGCCCACTTCGCCGTAGGGCTGGTGGATCATCATCTTGGAATGGGGCAGCGCGAAACGCTTGCCTTTGGTCCCACCCGCCACCAGGATAGCCGCACCGCTGGCTGCCATCCCGACACAGTAAGTCGCCACGTCGCATTCCAAAAACTGCATGGTGTCGTAAATGGCCAGCGTGGCGGTGACGGAGCCGCCAGGCGAGTTTATGTACATATGCACGTCCTGGTGGCGATGCTCCGACTGCAGAAACAGCAGCTTCATAATGGTCAGGTTCGCGCTGCTGTCCGTGATCACGCCGTCCAGAAAAACGATACGGTTTTCCAACAACAAGTCGCCGATCGTCATCTGGCGCTGGCGCGTATAATCCCGATGACGTTGGTTCGACGGGCTTGTGGGAAACCCGGCCAAAGGATCGACCATGGTCCGTTCCTCACTGAATGTTCTCGAACGCCAGGGCGATCTGCGCCGCAGGCGTTTCGGTTTGCTCTGTTTCCGGAAGGCACCTCTCGGGGACCGCGTCTGCCCGGGAACGACAGCCCGCCCCGCACGGCCACGGATCGGTCCCCCGGCCGCCGGCTCCCTCCGTTCGCCCCGGCCGGGAAAGACGGCTCAGCCCGGCCGGTTACACGCTGGTGCCGCTCCGCGAAACGGGCGTCCCGGGGTTTCGATACTAAAAAGATACGCCACCCGTCAAGACAGGTTCCCGGTCGCCCGGGACCACCGAGCATCACGGCTCCTGTTCCTCGGCTTCCTTCGTCTCGGTGCGGGACTCCGGTCGGGCAGATTCGGTCTGCAACAACGTTTCGCAAATGGCTCGATCCACCGCCTCGACCGTCCCCGGATCGACGAGCGGCCGGTCTAGAGGCACGTCTTCGAATTCGGCGTGCTCGAGGATGTAGTCCACCGTCTTCCGTTCCCGAACCTGCGCTTCGAGGTTCTCGATCATACCGCTTTTCTGGAGTCTGGCGCGGAGCCGTCGCGGATTTTCGCCAGACTGGGCCGCCATCAGGCGGATCTCGTGATCAATATCTGCCGGCGTGACATCGATGCCTTCCAGTTCGGCGATCTTATCCAGAACGAAGTGCTCTTTGATTGCTTGCCGAGTTGTGCTGATGGCCTTTTGTCGCAACTCATTTTCCCGGGCCCGAATCTCTCGCGGCGTAAACCCGGCCTGCTGCATTTCCAGGATTTCCCGTCGCACGGCGTTCTCAACTTGCTTGGCAACCAACTCTTCGGGAAGCTCCCAGTTCGCCGACTCGGTGATTTTTTCCAACACCTGCTGCCGAGTCGATTGGCGTTGCTCGAAGGCCAC
>JAADHY010000605.1 GCA_013151585.1 Planctomycetota bacterium | reverse complement strand
AACCGGTCCGCACAGCAAGCAGCCGGCGACGAATCTTCCGCGTGCGCGGCCCGATGTCTGCCGAAATGATCCATTTTGCCGAATTCCACATTTTTCCGAAGAAATTCCTTCAATGGTGTCCGAGACTGATTATACAATGGAGTCGGGTGCGACTTTGCGCGGTCGGGCCATAGCCTTGCGCGCGAAGGGGCCGCGTATCGAGCTGACGTTCAGTGCTGAGTGCTCTGGACGGCGAGCTGGGCGGCCGAAGCCTCTCTTTAGCACTCTGGGTCCGGAGGTCCGGGTGGTCGCCGCCAGGCGATCATCCGGGGTCAGCAGACGATTTCGGAAACCGTGGAGCTTTTCGATGAACCGCAAGAGGGTCCCGTTGGTACGCATTCTCTTCGCTTTCTGGATGACCGGGGCATTGCTGGCTGCAACCAGTGTGGCCGACGTGCCGGCCCCGAGTCCGCAAGGTCCTGCCCAGGTGATCCAGTACACGGCTCCTGATGGGCAGTCCTATTTCGCCTTGTTGCTGAAACGGCAGACGGCTCAGCCCGCACCGGCGCCGCAGCACCACGTGCTGCTGGTCGACACTTCGGCCAGCCAAATCGGTTCGTACCGGGATCAGTCGCTGAAGGCTCTGCGAGCGTATGTGAATTCGCTTTCCGACGGCGACCGGGTGAGCCTGTACGCGATCGACGTGGCGGCGACTCCGTTGACCCAAAGCTTTGTCCCGGCGCGCGGTGCGGAGCTGGCTCACGCGCTGGCCAAGCTGGAAGAGCGACCGCCGTTGGGCGCCACCGATTTGCTTAAGGCAATTCAGACGGCTCTGGAGCGAATCGGCTCCGTCCCGAATGCATGCATCGTCTATTTTGGCGACGGAATGAGCGGGGCGCGGCTGATCGGCACCGAGGCGATGAAAAACGTTCTCACGCAGCTTCAAAGCCGACAGGTGGCCTTTCACAGTTTTGCCGTGGGGCCTCAGACCGATTTGCCGACTCTAGGGCTGCTGGCTCAGTTTTCGGGGGGCGTCGTGGCCACCGCTCGAACTGAACCAAGCGACCAGACGTCCGACCCGACAGCCGTCGGTCGAAGGTTGGCCGCCGCCGCGCGGCAGACGGTTTTCTATCCCGACGATCTGCGGATCGCTCAGTCGGACGTCCGATTGCTGCCCGCCCGGGCGCTGCCGGTGCGGGCCGATCGGGAGACTATCTACCTTGGCCGCGGACGCGTGGGCTCCGGGACGTTCGTTGACTTAATCTCTCGAAGCGGAAAATCTGCCGCGCTCCGGTGGACGGTGGAGAGAACATCGTTCGTGCCGGGCGGACCCTATCTGAGCGCGCTGTGGCAGCAGGCGGACCGACAGGGTGGGTTCGTCGTACCTTTGGCCGGCCGGCGGATGCTCCTGGTGGCTCAAGCGGAATTTGATCGAGGAGTGGCGGACCTAGCGGACGCGGCGAAAGAAGCACTCCAGCAACAACGGGTTGCGGAAGCCGAACGACTGGGGCAGACCGTCCAGTCCCTCGATCCCCGCAACGTGGATGCCCGCGCTGTGCTGGCGGCGTCGCGGCGGGTCAAAGCGGAATTCGTGCGGATGCAGCAGGCTGCTGATGACGCCCAGCCGGCGCCAAGCCCGAAGCCCCCGGCGACCAAGCCGTCTGCCGAAAAGCCGGCTGAACCGGCCACCGCTGCTCCTCAGGAGCTGATTACCGAAGTGGAGAGCCGGCAGAAAATCATTACCGAGAAGATGCAGTTGGAAACCACCCGGGCCATTGAAGAGGCCCGCGAGTTGGCGGTGGATGACCCGGACGCGGCCGTGTCCTTGTTGAAGCGCACGCGCGGACTGGTCCAAGCGGCGATGGACATGGATCCGGAAGTCCGGCAACGACTCGAAAAACGTTTGAAAAATGCCATCCTGGAAATCCGAACCCAGGAGGAGAGACGGGAGCAGCAACGAATCCGGCAGCAGGAGCGGTTCGCCATCGTCGAATCAGAGAAGCGGCTCCAAGAGCAGATGCGTTTAGACGACGAACGCATCCAAATGTTGATCGACCGGACTCGCGCTCTGATGGCCGAAGGCCGGCGCGGGAACCGTAACGCCTATGCCGAAGCGAAGGAAGTGGCCAAAGCGGTCCGCACGTTGCGCCCGGGGAGCGGAATGTCGGAAGCCGCGGTGGTGACGACTGAGGCGGCGTACCAGGTCAGCAATGTGTTCCATTGGCGGAATCTCCGAGCCGAACGTTTCCTTCAGACGCTTGAGCAGGTGGAAATCTCGCACGTGCCATTCCCCGATGAGCCTCCCGTGCGATTCCCGCCAGCGGCTGTGTGGAAGTCGCTCAGCGAGAGACGCAAGAAGTGGGCTTCGGTCGACCTGCATAAGTCGACTCCCACCGAGGAACGGATTGTTGCGGCACTGGACCAGCAAACGGAAATGGAGTTCGTGGAGACGCGGTTGGCAGATGTAATTACCTATTTCAGCGAACTGCACAACATCCCGATCATCATTGACAACGAGGCGTTGGCCGAAGAAGGGATCACAACGGACACGCCCATCAACTTGGTGCTTTCGGGCATCATGCTTCGCAGCGCCTTGAAGATCATCCTTGAGCCGCTCGGATTGAATTACGTCATTGAAGACGAGGTGATGAAGATCACGACGCAGACCAAGGCCGAAGAAACGTTGCAGACTCGTGTTTACCCCGTCGGTGATTTGGTGATTCCGATCACAGCGGGAGCTGCCGGGTTTGGTGGGTTTGGTTCCATGCTTGGCGGCGGCTTCGGCGGCGGCCTGGGCGGCTTCGGTGGGGGCCTGGGCGGCGGCTTGGGCGGCTTCGGCGGCGGCTTGGGCGGCTTCGTGGCGGTCTGGGTGGCTTCGGTGGCGGTCTGGGGTTCTTCAGTGTGCCGCCCGAACCAGCACCGAAAGTGTCCGACCCGGAGGCAGCCGCGCAGCCGAAGCACAAGGCAACGGATGAAAAAAAAACCGCACTGCAGCGGTAAACGCGGCCTGGCAGACGCTCCGGAGTGAGCAGCCGAATCTGAAGACGGGTCTGAATGCGAGGCGGACGCCCGTGACGTTCGCCTCTTTCTCATTGGCGGAAAGCGAATCTGCATCACAGGCGGATCAGCCCGGCGGGGCGCAGCGGGCGACCGATGAAGAGCGTCGCCGGACCGAGTCGGCGGAGCAGTCGGCGCAATCGGGGCAGACGAGTTCGAAGGATTCGGCTGACCAATCCGCTCCAACGACAGCCCCATCGTTGAGTGACCCGCCCGAAGGCTGGCGGGCTTACCTGCGAAGCAAGAAACCATCCGCCGCCGAGTTGGCTCAGAAGTTGCTTCGGCTGCACAACGCTGGGCGATACGAGTCGGTCATCCGAGGGATTCGGGCGGCATTGATTGAGGGGTATTCGGAGCCCTGGATGTATGAGGTGTTGGCGCTGTCCCTGCAGATCGCCGGACACCCGCGCGAGGAGATCGAGCGAGTGCTACTGTCTCGGGTCGACTTTGCCGCGACAGATGTCTCCAATGTTCTGGTCTCTGCGGCTTATTTGACTCGATTCGGTGCCTACCGGCGTGCGTTGCAACTGTATCGGCAAGCCTCTCGTCTCGATCCGACTCGGCCGGAGCCTTACGCTTTGGCGTTGAAACTCGCTCAGCAGGAACAAGACCTGGACGCTATCCAATGGGCGACATGCGGCATCGTGCGCCACGTCTGGACTTCGGACTATCGGAAGTGGCATCGGATGGCAGAGGTCGTCTGTGAGCAGGCCGCACGAAAATTGCAAGCGGACGGCAAACTGGAGCAGGCCGAGGAGATGATCCGGGCTTTCCGGGAAGCACGTCAGTGCGACTTGTTGATTCAGCTCCATTGGGCAGGCGACGCCGACCTCGACCTGGAAGTCGAAGAACCTTGGGGAACCCGCTGTTCGGTCCAACGGCCCCGCACATCCAGCGGCGGAATTTTTGTGCGGGACGGCTACGGACCGAAATCGGAAAACTGCGTGGAAGAGTATGTCTGTCCGGTCGCGGTCCCCGGCCGCTATCGCATTCATGTGAAATACGTGAGCGGTAATGTGGTCGGCAAACGAGCCCGCTTGACGGTGATTCGATATCGCGGAACTCCGCGCGAAATGACTCGGACCCACACGGTGTTGCTCGACCAGCCGGACAAGGTCATTCAAGTCTCGCTCAAGAAAGGTCGGCGGACCCGGGCTGCGGACGTGTCGTTCCGGCGGCCGCGCCGTTTGGGCCACCGTCGTGTCGCTGGGGGCAGTTTGATTCAAAAGGTGGGCCGTGTGGGGGCTGAAGCCCGACGGGCCGCGAGGCGGTTCCGCGAGGCCCATCAATCCTCGTCCTCCCGCCGGGCCTCTGCCGTCGGCTATCAACCGGTCATTTCCATTCTGACGGAAGGGATCGGCATGACGGCCTTAGCGATCGTATCCGGGGATCGGCGCTATGTGCGGATTTCCGTTTCGCCCACCTTTACGACGATCACCGACGTTGCGACGTTCAGCTTTGTCCGATCCGGCGGGACGAATCCACCAGGCGGCGCCGCTGTCCCCGCTCAACAACCAGCCACCGGCCCGACGCCCCCTTGATCCGGGCGAGCCCGTCGAGCCTTCCATCCGGTTTTCGCGCGAAAGTGCTGTTTCACGGCTTCGGTACAACGCCTTTCGTACCACAATGCGGACAACGGAATCGTTTTCCCGCATCTGCCGCTTTTGCCTTGTACCGTCGACCGCAACCGGGGCACCGAAGGCGAATCATCCCCGCCGTCGCCTTCGTCGTTTTCGACGGGGGCGCCGTGGTCTCGGAATCAGCCGCGACCTCACCAGAAGATGACGGAGAAGACGCTGGCTGCGAGGAATCGGACACCGACCGGGAGGGTTCCGTGTCGGCCGCCGGCTCTCGGACGGTCTGAGTCGTCTGGCGCGGCAGCCGCACGGACATACGAGGCGGTAGGCGACGCGGTTTTCCCGCCGGTTCCGCTTGGGACGGCTGAGCGGTCCTTTCCTTCTCCACCGACGGTGGTTTCTCCGCACAAGGTTCCGCCGGATCGCCGTCCGCCAAGGCCGCTAGCAAATCGGTGGAAATCTCCTCACGGACCAAACTCACGTTTTCCAAATCTTCCAGCAGCTCTGCGGGGGTTTGATACCGTTCCTCCGGGGACTTGGCCATCATCCGACGAAGAACGGCCACCAGAGCCTCCGGAACCTCGGGGTTCTTCTCTCGCGGATCGGGAATCGGGCTGGTCGCATGAGCGTGAAGCTTGTTCGTAATGCTCCCCTCCGGATAGGGCGGCCGGCCTGTCAGCATGTGGTACCAGGCGCAGCCGAGGGAATAAATATCACTGCGCGTGTCGGCGGCCTTGCTGTCGCGAGCCTGCTCGGGGGACATGTAATCAACCGTCCCTACGGTTGTCCCGGCCCGAGTGATTCCGGTTCGCTCGGTGTCATCCATCGAGCGGGCCAGGCCCATGTCGGTGAGCTTCACCAGCCCCTCGCGGGTGATCATCAAATTGGAAGGCTTGATGTCGCGATGCACGATCCCTTGTTCATAGGCGTGCTGAAGCGCGCGAGCGACCTGCTTGACGATGTCCAGCGATCGACGAACCGAAAGAGGCCCCTTCTGCTCCAACAGGCGTTCTACGTCGATCCCGTCGACGTATTCCAACGCCATGAACAACTTCCCGTTGATCGACCCCGACTCGTAGATCGCAACGATGTTTTCGTGATGCAAGTGCGAAGCTGCTTCCGCCTCCGCCTGAAACCGTCGGACAAAAGTCAACACCCGCGACTTTTCCGGATCGAGAATCTTCAGCGCAACTTGACGGTCCTTTTCGGTGTCGAGCGCCAGATAAACTTGCCCCATGCCCCCGGCACCGAGCTTTTTCAGAATCTTGTACTTCCCGAACATGTGCGATCGGCCGGACCCGTTCTCGGACGACCGAGACGCTTCGGCAGGCGCTTTCTGAATGCGAATCGTCGTCTTGCCCAGACGGAAGCTGCCGCCGAAACCGAGAATGAATTCATCGGCCGGCTCATCGCCTAACCACACACTCACCGGCGTCTCCGGCAGACGTCGGACGGTCACGCGACCGTTTTCCAGCGACAACTCGACGTGCTCGGGCGCTAATTGGTCGTCCCACGGGATCGCCCAGCCGTGCGTCGGCCGCCGACCGACACGGGCGACCTGGCCCTCACGCAACACATGGCTCCATTGTTGCTGCGGTTCTGGGCCTTTGGCCGTTACCAACACGCGCACCCCGTCCGACATACCCGTCTGCGTCCTCCAATCGATACCGCCGATCAACCGCCGCCACCATCGATCATCAT
>JAADHY010000366.1 GCA_013151585.1 Planctomycetota bacterium | reverse complement strand
CAACTGGGAGAGATTATACGACCAAGCCGCAGCTCGGATGGCTGAGCCTGATTGGGAAGAGCAGGTGCTGCAGAAAAGCCGCCTCGAGCAGATTTTCCTGACCAACGACTTCGATGACCCGCTGGAAGGCTTCGACACGGACCGGTACGTCCCCTGTCTTCGCACGGACGAATTGGTGTTCCATTTGGCTCAAGAGAGGGTGCGAGCCCGGCTCGAGAAAGCCACTCAGACCCCCCTGTCTGACGCTCGGTCGCTGGTCGACGCAATTGGCAGGCTGTTCGAACATTTTGTCGCACGAGGAGCTCGAGCCTGCGCCATTTCGTTGCCGCCGGACTTTGCGCCAATCCGGGTGGAACGGTCCGACATCGAGTCGACTTTAAGCACTGTGCTGGGCAACAAAGACCTGTCCGCCGATCAACAGCGGCAGCTCAGCCGATTCGTTTTCTGGACGATCGCGGAATTCTGCGCTGAATACGGATTGCCCTTCGACTTGATGATCGGCGTCAATCGCCGTGTTTACGAAGGCGGCGTTTTTCAAGGCCAAGATCTGTTCGATCAACGGGTTTCGCTGATCCAATACCGCGAGCTCTTCAACGCGTTTCCTCAAGTCCCATTTCCTGTCTCCGTTTTGGCACACGTCAGTAATCAGGAACTCGTCAGTTACAGTTGGATTTTTCCGAACGTTGTCACGAACGGCCATTGGTGGTATTCGAACATTCCCGCGTACATCGAGCTGGATTGCCGAGCGCGGTTGCAAGCGGTGCCGCGAAACAAGCAGATCGGTTACTACAGCGACATGTACAAGCTGGAATTCGCCTTGCCGAAGTTCCGCATGTATCGACGCGCTTTAGCGAAAGTGCTGGCCGAGGATTTTGTCCTGGGTCGGGGCTGGTCCGAGCACCAAGCCTTGGAACTCGGTCACCAAGTGCTGCGTGGCAACGTGGAACGAATCTTCGGGAGATAAAGCCATGGCCTGTCTGGTTTTGCTTCAAAAAGGCGAAGCGACCCGGTATGAGCTCAATCAGAACGAAGTGTTGCTGGGACGCCACCCCGATTGTGACATTCAACTCGGCTCGAACACGGTCTCTCGGCGGCATGCCCGAGTCCTTTGCGAAGGGGACACCTATTATCTGGAAGACCTGGGGAGTGGCAACGGGACGTTCGTCAACGGGAAACGCATAACGCAGCGCGTCGCCTTGAAGCATGAGGACCGGGTCAAGCTGGGTCCCTTCCTGCTGCGGTTCGAAGCGGATCAAGCCCCGGCGGCACGTCGGGCTGCTTCACCGGGAGTCGAGGGTGTGGCTATTGCCGACGACGCCGACGCTGCTGTGACGATCGTTGGCGATTTGGACCAGGTCGGCGGCTTCGGCGCCCTGGACGTCCAGCCGGAAGCCAAGCTGAGAGCCGTGCTCGAGATCAGCCGCAGCTTGGCGGGGACCGTCGAACTGGAATCCCTCCTCCCGAAAATCTTGGATTCACTGTTCCACATTTTTCCCTATGCCGATCGGGGATGCATTCTCTTAAAAGATCCCGCCACGGGGAAAATGATCCCGCGAGCTTTCAAGCACCGGCGCGAAGGCGAGGACGCCACGGTTCGGCTCAGCCGGACCGTGCTCAAGAAAGTGCTCGCCGAAAAGAAAGGGATTCTTTCCGCGGATGCGTCCAACGACGCCGCATTCAGTGCCAGCGAGTCGATCGCGACTCTGGCCATCCGCTCGATGATGTGCGTGCCCATGCTCGGTCTAGACGGCGAGCCACGGGGCGTCATCCACATCGACACGCAGAACCCCATCCAGCAGTTCAAGAAAGAGGACCTCGATTTGTTGATGGCCGTCGCCGGCCAAGCGGCCCTCTCCTACGAGAATGCACGGCTCATGGACGCTTACGTGCAAAAGCAAAAGCAGGACAACGAAATGGAGATCGCTCGCAACGTGCAGCGGGCTATGCTTCCCGACTCCCTGCCGAAGATCGAAGGCTACGAGTTCTACGCCTCCTACCATTCAGCCCAAGCGGTCGGCGGAGATTACTATGACGCCTTTATGCTCGACGACCACAAAATCTGCCTCTCGTTCGGCGACGTGGCCGGCAAAGGCGTCCCCGGCGCGATCATCATGGCTCGCATCGCCAGTTGCGTTCAAAACACGATGGCTTTCACTCAGGACGTGGGGGAGGCCATTCAGGCCATCAACAACCACATGTGCCAGAAGGCGGTTGAGGGACGCTTCGTGACCTACATCCTCATCGTCCTTGACGTGGAAAAGCACGAGATGTCGCTAGTCAACGCCGGCCATATGTCGCCGATGATTCTGAAGCCAGACGGCGAGCTGGAAGAAATCGACGACGAGACAATCGGATTACCGGTCGGCGTGGTGGAAGATTATCCTTACGACGTCGTCCGACGGCCAGTGGCTCCCGGTGAGATCATCGTGCTGTTCACCGACGGCGTGGATGAGGCGATGAACCCGGACGGCGAGCTCTACACGCTGGACCGCATGCGGCAGTTCATCCGGAATAATCGTGGCGGAGCGGCGGAACTTGGCGAGGCGCTACTTGCGGATGTCCGCCGCCACGCGAACGGCCGCCCTCAAAACGACGACATCACCATCATGACCTTCGGCCGCAACGCAGACTGACCAAAGCCTGAGGACGTGGCTCGGGGGCTTAACCCGGGCCGGCTTCTGTCACCTGAGCCCCATTCGACGCGCCCCCGGGCGGGTTCGGCCGCACGACGGAGTTTGCAGGGCGTACGAGCGTGCATAGAGGCCGGTTCACCAAACGATGTTCCTTCTCCCCCGCGCCCCCGGGAGAACGTGCCCGAAAGACGGATGAAGGGGGGCACCGGGGCATTCGGGAAATGAAAAAGTCAGGGAGTTGAAGCGGGGGACACGTGGTGTGGTGACCGGGATATCAAAGGTGAACCTCTTGCGTAAAGCCTATCGAGATATCCACGCGTACTATTCGCGTCTCTTGTAAGTCAGTTTTTTCACACTGACGGTCAGGCTGGAAAGCCTGACGTAGGATTACTTGCGGATTCGAGGCAGCGTTCGGCAGACCTGCCGACACTCCAAGAGGGCGACGGTCTGTCTAGCGCACTGACGCAAAGTTTTCCACCGGAGACGCGAACGAGCCCCTTTGTACGGCCGTTTCATCGATCGGAGCTTAACCATGAAAATTCTCGTCCGGAGCGAAAAATCGACGAGATGGGAAGCTGCTGATGCTGTCACTCCCAAGGCCGAAGTCGAGCTTCAGAACCTTCTTATCGAATCTCCATTCTTGATTCCGATTGAAGAAATGCGGGATGGCGTTTCCCCCCTTGTCTTTGCAGTTGGCGAGTTCGCCCTTCCTGGTTCAGGGGCTACAGACATTCTGGCATTCAGTGCTGACGGCGACATCGCCATTATGGAGTGCAAACTTGCAGCGAACCCGGAAAGCAGACGCAAAGTGATTGGACAGATACTCGAGTACGCATCCTTCCTTTGG
>JAADHY010000501.1 GCA_013151585.1 Planctomycetota bacterium | reverse complement strand
GATGAGCTGTTCGCGTCGATCCGGGCTGGCAAACCGATCAACGATGGCACGCGAATGGCCCACACTACGCTGATGGCCATCATGGGCCGCATGGCCGCCTACACGGGCCAGGAGATCACCTGGGAGCAGGCCTTGAACTCGCAACAAAAGCTCGTCCCTGACCACATCGACTGGGACACCAAGATCGACCAACCGCCGCTGGCCGTGCCCGGAGTGACGCCATTCATCTGAAATCGTAGCCGTCGCTGAGGGCGCAGCGGCTACCATGCGGTCGCCGAAAAGACGATGACTCTATTCGTCCAGAATTCGTGGAGGAACGCCTATGAGCGGTCAAGAGCCAACACGACGATTGTTTCTTGAAGCAGCAGCCGCTTCGCTGGCCGGAGTTCTTTGGCGCGGCGACCGTGCGGCTGCACAGCCTCCGGATCGATCGCTTGGCAAAGGCGAGATTCCGGCGCCGGTGGGTCCGGCCGATATTCCCGTCTCGTTGAAACCGACTGGGGCCGATCTCGGCCGGTTGTACGCCGATGTGGAACGGCTCGCCCGTTTGCACGACTTTGAATACTCGTTTCTCGGCGGCCGCTTCCGGGACTTCGATGAGTTCAAACGTCGGTCGCGCGAGAAGGTGTTGGAAGTGCTGCTTTATCGGCCTCGGCCGGTTGATCCTGCCCCGGAAGTGCTCAGCCGGACCGACTTGGGAGACGTGATTCGCGAAAAGGTGGTATTCTCCACGACGCCGGAATTCCGAGTCCCGGCCTACGTTCACATTCCCAAAGGGCTCACCGGCCCGGCTCCGGCGATCGTCGATTTACACTCGCACGGCGGAATGTTCATTTTTGGAAAAGAGAAGGTAACGGATCTGGGAAACAACCATCCGGTCATGCAGGAGTACCACCGCAAGGTCTATGACGGCCGTCCCACAGGCACCGCCTTGGCCAAACGCGGGTATGTGGTGATTTCGATCGACGCGTTCATGTTCGGCGAGCGGAGGACGATCCTGGATGCCGACCTGAAGTACGGGTTCGACCGATCCCGTTACAGTGTCGAGGACGTGAGGTATTTGAACGCGAAGTGCCGGGCCAAAGAGGCGACGCTGGTCAAGTCGCTCATCTACGCCGGGATGACCTGGCCGGGCATTGTTGTCTGGGACGACATCCGCACGGTCGACTACCTTCTGACGCGCCCGGAAGTCGATCCGAAACGGATCGGCTGCAACGGCATCTCGCTGGGCGGGTATCGATCGCTGTTCCTGGCCGGCTTGGATGAGCGAATTGCGGCGGCAAACGTGGTCGGATTCATGTCCACGGTTAAGTCGATGATCCATGCGCGGATCGACACACACTCGTGGGTCCACTTCCCACCGACGCTGCACCGCTACCTTGATCTACCGGATGTCGTGTCGATGATGGCTCCCAAACCGCTGCTTGTTCAGCAGTGCGAGCACGACGGACTGTTCACGCTCCAGGGCATGAAGGACGCCGTCGCCAAGATCGCCGCGATTTACGAGAAGGCGGGAGCCAAGGGGCGGTTCACCGGCCGGTTCTACGACACCCTCCACCGGTTCACTCGCCAGATGCAGGAGGACGCGTTCGCCTTCTTCGACGAGCATTTGAAAGGGTAGCCTCCGCGGCCGTCCCGGCCGCGCCCTTGCCGGCGTGAGCGATCTCGGCACACCGGCAACTTCTGCCCAAATGGCAATTGTAAACGGCACCGGACGGATCGACTGCGACCTTGATCGCAGATGCGAGGATTTGGCCGTATGCTGAGACGCTACGTTGACGGGAACTCGTTGCATTCCGATCTCTTCGGAAAACGGAATGAATTCTGCTGGACAACCGCGGACGAAGCCGTGCCGAAGGCATCCAGTGCGGCAGCCGGAACAGCGATGTGATCCTGTTCCTTTTCCAGCATCTCGCACAACTTTCGCGGCGAGATAGGCGTCAGGTCCCCACGATCCATTTTGTTGTTTGCGGGAAACCACTGAAAGTGGGAACCTGTTGCGATTATGGCTCGGCCTCTGCGAATAGACGTCCTTAATGGCATTTGTCCCGCCGCGACGGGAAGGCTGAATCAACCGCCCCTCATCGGGGATGATGCGGACCGTGAAAAGAGGACCAAACTGCCGGACCGCGTAGCAACTCGGCAGCGTGGCTCATTACAAACAGGCGAGCCCCCTTGTCTCGAGACCAAGTGAGCCTTGCCGGCCGCATGTCCGACAGGGCTTCGATCATTCCTGTGGCCGCGTTCTTTTCCATCACCGAGTCCGCACAAGCTTTCGTCTATCCGCTACCGGTTCAAGGTGGCCGCAGGCTGTCCGGGTCTTCTTGTTCGAGCAATTGGATCACCGGATCGTTGAGCTCGCGCATGTGGCGGATGATGCGCGCGTGAAACGTCTTGACCACGCGCTGCACCTCCGGCGATGGATCGTGAATCAGGTTCGTCGTCTCGCCCGGATCGGTTGCCAGATGATAGAGTTCATCCCGCTTCGGCCGCAGGAAGTGACGGACCAGTTTCCACTCGGGCGTGCGCCACATCCGCATGTGGTCCCACAGCGGGTCGGCGTGCACGCTGTATTCGCCGTACATGTTGTTGTCCCAGTCTTGAATCTTCTGGCCGGTCAGCAGCGGCAGGAAGTTGCGGCCGTGGTGGCGCCAGTCGGCCGGCGGCTGGACCGAGGCCATGGCCAGCAGCGTGGGGAACCAGTCCAGGTTCGTGACGGTCTCTTCCACAACCGTGCCCGGTTTGATCACGCCGGGCCAGCGCACGAGGCACGGCACACGGATCGAAGTGTCGAACAGGTTCGGCCGCTCCTTGTCTGGCCAGATATCCGGTCGCGGCTGGCGGGTGAGTCGCCAGTCGCCATTGCCCTTGCCCGTGATGGCGTGATGGCCGATGTTGAAGCCGTGGTCGGAGGTTAAGATCACGATCGTCCGCTCCGTGAGGCCCAATTCATCGAGCGTGTCGAGCAGCCGGCCGACGTTCCGATCGAGGATGTGCACGACGGTCATGTATCGCCGAAGTTCGATCATGACCCGTTCGGTATCGAGGTTCGGGTAATCGGGCTCAGGCACGCGCACCGGCAGATTCTCAAACGGCCGCCATTCCTCCTCGGGCACTCGCCAACTGCCCTGGTGCGGTACGCGAAAGTGCATCGAGAGCACGAACGGCCGGTCCTTGTTGCGGCGAATGAACTGGATCGCATGGTCGGTGAGGATATCCGGCATGAGCCCTTTGAACGGTTGCCGCCGGCCGTCTTTCTCGAGTACCGGGTCGATGTTCTTGTCCCGCGCGGTGATCGTGCCCATGTAGTAGTCGTAGCCGTAATGGCGGGGATGGAACCGCCGGAGCCGCCCCAGGTGCCACTTGCCGACCAGCCCGGTCGTGTAGCCAGCCGCCTGCAACACCTTCGGCCATGTGGTCACGCTCGGGGCAAGCCCGAGGGCCGGTTCCTTGTAGAGATGAATCCATTCCGTAATGCCC
>JAADHY010000023.1:3564-4381 GCA_013151585.1 Planctomycetota bacterium | reverse complement strand
AGATGACGGTCCAGTACGAACCAGACTCGGGCATTGCGCTTCCGAAAATCGAGAACCTGACGCTCAAACAAGCCCTTGAGCTGGCGGCGATCCACAATCGCGAATACCAGAGCCGGATCGAACGGCTTTATCTGGCGGCCTTGGACCTGACCTTCGAACGGTTCCGGTTCACCGTGCGTTATCTGGGCGATCCCAACCTCGATTTGACGCAGACATCGGTCCCGGGCACGGAGGATTCCTTGACGATGAAAGGCGGTTTCGGTGTGCGGCGGCTGCTGCCGACCGGCGCCCAGTTGGCTCTGGAACTGGCAAACACAACGGTATGGGTCTTTTCGGGGGGGAATCAAACCAGCGCGGCCACCACGTTGTCTTACTCTCTGGTCCAACCGCTCTTGCGGGACGCCGGACGAAAAATCGTGATGGAAAACTTGACGCAGGCGGAGCGGGATGTTTTGTACGAAACCCGCTCGCTGGCACGGTTCCGTAAGGAATTCTTTACAAACATCGTGGCGGGAGGACAGAGCGGCGGTTTTTTGGGGTTGCTTTTGCAGCGTCAGAATATCCTCAACCAGGAAGGAAACCTGCGGCGGTTGGAAGAGCAGACGGAAATTCAACGCGTGTTGGCGTCGCAACGCCCGCAAGAGATTTCCGAGCGATTAGAAGCCTTGCCCCCGGGGCTGGCCTTTCCGCCGGACCTAGCCAAGAAGCTTCGATACGAAGCGCAGCAGCAATTGCTCTTCTGGCGCGGCGAAATGACGGAAGAGGAAGAGCGGAAATTGCTGGCGCTGAGCGACGACCCCGCTTTCCGAAAAGCGGC
>JAADHY010000023.1:0-3514 GCA_013151585.1 Planctomycetota bacterium | reverse complement strand
CTCGAAACCGAGTTGGCGGCCGCTCGTAGCCGGCTCCGCACCGTGCAGCGGCAGTTTCAGGACGCCCTGGACCGGTTCAAGCTGGAACTGGGGCTCCCCACCGATATGCCTGTCACAATTGATTTGGCGATCTTGAAGCCATTCGAGCTGATCGACCCGCAGTTGCCGGAAATCGAACAAAAGGTGAAGGACTACGTCCACGACTGGGCCAAGCTTAACGAAACCGATCCCGATCTGGACCAACTGCGGGATGTGACCGAGCGATTGATGCAGTTGCGTGATACAGTCGAGCAGCAAGGCTTTCTGCTTGTTGAATCGGATTTTCGCCGTGTCCGGGCTTTGTTCCAGGAGGGGACGCCCGGCCTTGACGTCGGCTCGCAGCGACGGTTCGAGTCGGAGGAGGAGCGGCGGCGGGTTTTTCAGGATGTGCAGAACGACGAAAGGCTGTACAGCAATTTACAGGCGGACTTCCGCGCGGTCAGCGACGAACTGAAAAAACTGAGGCAGATGCTGTCGGCTGACGCTGTTCCTCTGAAAGATCGGGTGGAGGCGGTCTCGCGTTTGGCCGATCTTCGCGAGCAGCTTCTGAAGATTTCTCAAAGTTTGCAGGTGATTCAGATCGGGCTTCGAGTAGAATTGATTAGTGTGTTGCCGTTTGAGTTATCAGCGGAGCAGGCCGTGCAGCTCGGGCTGGAGAACCGGTTGGATCTGATGAACGCCCGAGCGGCTGTGATGGATGCTCGCCGCAAAGTGGAAATCGCGGCGGATAAGCTGGAAGCCGTCTTGGACGTCAAGGCCGAAGGGGACATCCGAACGCCCAGCGGGAACGAGCCGTTCGATTTCCGAGGCGAGTTGAGCAGTTTTCGCGCTGGATTCTCGCTCGATGCCCCGCTCGACTTGATTTCCGAACGAAACGACTACCGAAAGGCACTTATCGAGTATCAGCGGGCCCGACGCGCCTACATTGAATTCGAAGATAACGTGAAGCTGCAAATCCGGCAGCGCTGGCGTCAGTTGCAGGTGAGCCGGCAGAACTTTGAGCTGAGCCGTCAGCGGGTCCGGATCGCCGCCTTGCAATACGACAGCGCGGTGGAAGAGGCGACGGCGCCAGTCCAACAGCGCGGGGGGCGAGGAGGCAGCGGAGCCCTGAACTTGCTCCAAGCCCTTGATGCCGTCTTGTCCGCACAGAATACTTTAATTGCCGACTGGATCAGTTATGAACGCAGTCGGATTCAAATTTACCGCGATATGGGTATCATGCAGATAGACGCCAACGGCGTCTGGCTGGACGAATATTACCAGAGACGAGCTTACGGTCATGAGTCGAGTCCAAGAGAAGACGAAGGCGGAGATCCGCGAGCCGATCTCCGAGACGGCCGAACTGTCGGAGACGGCCCAACAGCCCGAAACGACGGAGACGGGAGAGACGGTCTACAGCGACGCGTTGAGCAAGGCGCCGATGGCCAAGCCGCAACGCCGGCTGCGGCGGTGGACGCTGACCGCGGTGGCGGTCCTCGGGGCGGGTGGCATCCTCGCCGCCCTCCCAGCCGTCAAGGACCAGTTCGGGACCCCGCCGACGGCGGACGAGCAGGGATACGTGACGGAAATGGTAGCCCGCGGACCGATGCGGATCACCGTAACGGAGCGCGGGCAAGTGGAGAGCCAGAGCAACGTCACGCTGAAGTCCCGAGTTGAGGGAACCACCACAATCATCTGGATCATCCCGGAAGGGACCCTCGTTCAGCCTCCGGTCGCCTCCCAGATCGACGGAGAAGTTGTTGCGATTCGCGATGAGGGGAAGAAAAAGAAAACGATTCTGGTTCGAGGTTCTGACGGGAAGACGGTTGCGCACCCCGTGAAGATGGGGGAGTACACAGTCGTGCTCGTCAAGAAGGGCGATCAGGTCACTGCCGGGCAATACCTGGCCGGAGACCTGTGCGTTCAACTGGATTCGTCCGAGTTGGAAGAACGCGAAAAGCAGCAGCAAATCAGCGTCACACGCGCCAAAGCCGATCTGGAGAAGGCCCAGAAGGACGTCGAGCTGAAGCGAACCCAAATGGAAAGCGAAATCGCTAGCGCGCAGCTCGCGTACGAGCTGGCTCAGCTCGACCTGGAAAACTACACCAGCGGCGAATACCAGCAGCAGGTGGACGAGATCAAGGGCCGTATTCTGGTCGCCCAACAAGAGCTGAACCAGGCCCTGGAGGATTACGAATTCGTCAAGCGGGTGGCGAAAAAAGGGTACAAAAGTCAGAAAGAGCTGGAAACGGCTCGGATCGCCGTGGTCAAGGCTCAGAACACACTGGAAACGGAGAAAGGACGGCTGCGAGTTCTGGAAGAGTTTACGTACAAGCGAACGCTGAAAGAGTACACGGAAAACGCGGCCGAGGCGAAACGTCAACTGGAACGGGCCCGATTGCGACGCGACGCCGAAATGGCGCAGGTCGTTGCGGAATTCGAAGCCCGCAAGCTGATGTATCAGCTCGAGCTGGACAAACTGAAGCGGTACCAACAGCAGATTGAAGCCTGCCGCATGATCGCTCCTCAGGCTGGCCAGGTCGTCTACGCCAATCAGACCTACCGCCGCAGCCAGCCGGAAGTCATCGAAGCGGGTACCGTCGTCCGGGAAAACCAGGAAATCATCAAGCTGCCCGACTTTTCTCAGATGAAAGTGGATGCCCGCATCCACGAGTCGAAGATCAGCGATCTGCGGCCGGGGTTACCGGCGCTGATCCGAATCGATGCGTTTCCGGACCGCGTTTTCCACGGAGTGGTCGATACGGTCTCGTCGGTTCCGTTGCCCGGGCGTTGGCCGAACTTCGATCTGAAGGAGTACGAAGCGAGCATCCGGATCACGGATGACACCACCCAGATCGAGCAGCTAAAGCCTGGCCTAACGGCCAACGTGGAAATTATCATCGACCAGCGCGAGGGTGTGTTGCAGGTGCCGGTGCAGGCCATCGTGACGGTGGGCGATTTGCACTTTGCCTATGTGCTCACCGAGAAAGGTCCGGAGCGGAGACGAATCAAGATCGGCGACACGAACGACACTCACATGGAAATCCTCGACGGCTTGACCGAAGGGGAAGAGGTCATCCTGAATCCACGCACGAAGTTCGCCGCGGAGATCGCCGAGTTGGAGGCGAAATTCGGCAAGCCAAAAGAAGAAAAAGTGCCGGCCGTGCCGCCAGGGAAACCGGGCAAAGTCGGCGGCCATGCTGGCCCAACAGTGCCGGGAAAGGCCGGACGGGCGGCGCGGCCCCCGCGCAAAGGCGTCGGAGCGGCTGGCGGTCCGCGTCCTGGAGCGGCCGGTCCCGGACGAGCGGGACGCGGCGGGAGGAAAGGGCCGCAAGGGGCGAGAATCCCGCGAGCGAAAAAACGAGGTCCCGCCCCGGGCGTCGGTCCGGCAGGCGGCCGACCCAAAAGCAAACCGGGCCATCCAGCTCGCCGGGGCGGAGGGAACGCCGCATGAGAATGATCGGCCGGATTGTGGACCTACACAAGTACTACTATC
>JAADHY010000036.1:6948-10052 GCA_013151585.1 Planctomycetota bacterium | reverse complement strand
CCTCGGGACAGGGCGCTCCCAGGCAGGAGCTCGGGAACGAGAAGCGTCTGCGCCTGTCCGCGCTCTCCGCTCTCTGCCGTCACTTCTCCAGCCGAAACGCTCGCACCTCCTCCGGTTGCAGTGTAAGCGACGATGGGCCCGACTGAAGCGAAAACGACTGCCCGCTGAGCAGATCGACCAACCGGCCGGCCGCAGCCAGCTTCGGGTCCAGCGTGAGCCGCACTCGACGAAGCTCCTTCGCCGTGTTCATCACCGTGAAGAACAAACCGGACGACGCCGATTGGCCAAACCGTTCGATCCAGACGGCAGGATCGTCCGCTCGGGCGAGCGTGATCGGTTCCCAGCCGGCCTCGGCGATCCGTTTGATGACGGGCAAGTACTTCTTGAAAAGATGCCGGTCGCGGTTGTACCACTTGGGATTGCCGAAATAGGGATTCGTCGAAGCATCTTCGGAAAAGAATCCCGGGAACATGCCGTAAAACAGACACCGCTGCATGTATCGTTCGACCAGCTCCGGCCCGAAGTCGTCGTAGTGCGTATTCATCAGGAACATGTACGGCTTGTGCCAGGCCATCGTCCGTTTCAGGTACATGTAGTCGGCGGACGGCGGCGAGAACCGCCCGCCGCGCAGCCAGTTCGTCTCGGTGCCCATCAAGTCCAGGGGATTGGCCAGCCAGGGAAACCGATGCGGCACCGAGTTGGCCATCAGCAGTTTGCCTTCCGAGTGCATCCATTGGGCCACGGTCAGCGTGAACTCGTAAGTCGACATGATATTCAGCAGCACTGGCTGTTTCGTGCGAGTATCATAGGTCAGTGGCAGGTCGGCCGCCTTCCAATGTTCGCGTCGCCAGTTCTGCAAGAAGCCCCAACCTTCGAGCGAATCGAGGTAGATGCCAGCCAGCCCGCCGTCTTTTTCGGCCGACTTCAACGCGGCTCGCAACCGCTGCAGGTTCAAGCGGCCCTTGTTCCGATGCTGGCCATCTTCGGGAACGTCGGGATCGGCGCAGTTGGCAAAGACCGCTCCGTCGCACCACGGTGTGTTGCGGATCGAAACCTGGTAGCGGCCCTCGGCGTCTTTGAGCCCCGAAAGCTTCGTCGCCCAGGCCGACGCGTAGCCCGGAGCCTTCGGATTGGCCAGTACTTTCTTGAACCGAGCCATCGCGCCTTCGTATGTGCGCTCGTCTTCGGGCGGCATCCGCATCCAGTAGGTCATCGGCTCCACGTACACGAAGGGCAGAATCCCGTGCTCGTTATCCCACCGGACGTCGTTGTTGCCCTCATGCACGGCAAAGTAGAAATCTTCCGGCCTTTGCACGCTGCTGATCTTGGTGAAGGCCATCCAATTGCCTTGCTTTTTGGGCACCCGTCGCTGATCGAAGAACTGCGGCAGCAGGCGGTAGTAGAGCTGCGCAGCCGCTCGCATCGCCCACTGCGGATCGACGCGAGCCGCATACAGACTGACGCTTGCTCGGCCCGGCCGCTTCGTGTCTTGCGAAAGCCCCAGGTCGAACGTGGCGTAGAACTCTCGCTGGATGGCGTCGTACGAGAGCCGGCAGACGCGGGGCTCGGTCACCAGCAGGGCGTGCGCGCGCCGTTCGCCCGAGATGCACGCAAAGGGATACCGCGACTGCGTGCCGGTCGCGCCAACACCAGACCGCACCACGTTGGCGTACTGCTGCCGCGGACGGATCGATCGCCACTGTTGGATATTGTCCCACCACCGCCAGCCGATTGCCGGTACGGGGACGACGTAGTAGACGTTGATGGCCCGGTCGCGGCCGCTGCGGTCGATGACTTCCAGCTCGATGCGGACGGTGTCGGCGTCGATCCGGGTCCGGCGGCAGATGAGTTCCAGCTTCAGTTCCGGCAGGCGATGCGTTCGAGCTTCCGCCGCTGGGGAGCCCAGCGAGTAGAAGTCGGAGCCGGCGGCCGCGTCCCGCACCAAAACAACGCCTTCCAGCGGGGACCGGCTCTTCGGCGGCTGCACCGGCTCGGCCACCAGCGCACCGTCGAACAATCCCGCTCCTTTCGGCACCTGCAACTGCTTGACCGAAAAGTCGTCGAACCAGACCGTGCCCGTGTGGCCGCGGAACAGGCCGTAGACGGTGAGCTGCCGGACCGGCTTCTCCGGGACGATCGTCACCTCGCGGTACTGCCAGTCGTGCGTGCCGGTGCTGAACGGCGCCGCCTGCCCCCAAAGCGGCGTTCCGTCTTCGTAGATCAAGTCCACGTAGACGGAATAGTTGTTGTCGGGCGTGCCGGAGACGTCCTTGGCTTTGCTCCAGGCCCCGACAACGATCGGCGCCAGCTTCTGGGTGCTGATCCGAATCGATTGCCCGATGCCGGCGGCTCGGCCGCTCGACCGGCGGCTGCACCGCGCGCTGGCCCGGCCGGTGCGAGCCGTCCGGCCATCCACCTCGTAGCCTTTCCCGTACCCGTTCCAGCCGACGAACGTGTCGCCGCGCTGCTCAGTCAACTCGGGATTCCGCGCCAGTTCCCGCACCGGCTGCGACTGGGCCCTCAGCACTCGCTTGGCCACTGGCGTCGCGCCCGGTGCCTGGCCCCCACCCGCCGCAAACAGCCCCACGGCAAGCAACGTTCCAACAACGGACGGGTTTGCATGCATCTTCGACCCCCACGCTCTTTCCACGCACCTGCCATTCCAAACTCCCATCGAAGGCAACTTTACCACGGTCCGACCGCGAGGAACAACCAATGGGCCCGAGCGGCGGGAGTCACACCGGCTTGCGCTGCCAGCATCCCCGGTAAATGGTCTTGCCTTCTTTGCGTTTCTTACGCTCGAAGCTGGTCTGATAGTCCATGTCGTCTTTGGGCTGATGTTCCGGCGGAGGCGGCAGCGGCTCGAACTGGTCGTGGTGGTCCATCAAGGCTTTGATGACTTGGAAATATTCTTCCACGTCCGTCCAAGAATGAACCAAGCCGCCGCCTTGAAGCACACTCGCCAACTGGTCCACGAACACATCGTTGAAAAGCCGACGTTTCTTGTGTTTGCGCTTCCACCATGGGTCGGGGAAGTAGACGTGGACGGCGGCTACAGAATGAGGGCGAATGAACTTCGCGAAAACTTCGCGCACATCCGCCCC
>JAADHY010000036.1:0-6920 GCA_013151585.1 Planctomycetota bacterium | reverse complement strand
TTCATCAGCCGACGAGCCGCTCGGCGGCCTTCCTTAAAGTCCAGCTCGATGCCCAAATAGTTGATGTGCGGATTGGCCAGGCTGGCTCGGATCAAAAAAAGCCCGCGGCCGCATCCCACGTCCAGCTCAACCGGGTTCTCGTTCCCGAAGAACTCGGACCAATCCAGCGGACCGGGCAGGTCGTTCAGCGTGAGGAAGTAGGGGAAAAGATCCGCAGGAGGTTCCCGTCGCATCGGATCGGGCATCTAATCGATTTCCTGGCCACGATTGATGGGCACACCGATCATCGTTCCGTGAAACACCAATTGGCCATCGACATAGCCCTGGAATGCAAACTCAGCCCTGTGCTTCCGCATCCGTTGCATCCGAGCCATCAAGACCAAGCGGCACGGAGGAATGACCGGCTTGCGGAACCGAACATCGTCCAAGCCGCCGAAGCCAAGGAAGTCGCCGCCGAGCAAATCGTACTTGCGGGCGTAGAATGCGGCCAATTGCGCGGCACATTCACACATGATCACTCCCGGCATCAGTGGGAAGCCCGGCATGTGCCCCTCGGACCAGAACTCCTTTTCCGTCACGTCCTTGTATCCGATGGCGCTGTGCGTTTCTGTGTCGACGTAAACGACCGCCGTCAGTTGTTCCATTTCATGGCGTTGCGGGTTGATGCGTCGGATTTCGTGGATATCGAACAGCGGGTTCTCGAAATCCAGGTTCATCTTGTCCAGATCAAAGAACGGTTGCGGACGCATCGTCGAACATCTCCCTGTCTATGAAATTCCGAGAATGTTTTTGAGCTGAGCCAATTCCGTGATCAAGCGATCGGGCTTCATCGACGGATCTTTGACCTCCTGAGCGGTTGCTTGCAAACTCTCCTTGTCTCCGGCGAACAGGGCCGTCTTCATGCCGAACTGTTTGGCCACTGCCAAATCGTCCCGCAGACGGCTGCCAACGTGCAGGATCTCGTGGGGTTCGATTCCCAATTCCCGAAACCGTCGCAAGCTAGCGGCATACAACGACTTCGAGGGCTGACGCACGCCTTCTTCGTGTGACAACGTCATGCAATTGGGCGTCAACAGTTGATCGAGGGGCGGTAGTGTACCTTGCCGCCGCAACGCTCGCAACATCTGGACGACAGTGAATTGCTGCGAGTCGCTCAGCAGCCCCTGTTTCCGACCGGCCGTGCCCACCGCCGTCAGCGTCTCCAGCGCCTGCGGCATCGGCTCGACCCCTTGCAGCGCCTTGTGGAAGAAGAACGCCACTTTCACGCTCAGATCGTCGACATCGCCGTAGAACGATTCATCGTATGTGTATTCGTTTTCCAGCAGCCGGTCGATCAACTTGCGCCAGATTCGGACGGCATCGACATGAGGAAAATCCCCTGGTCGGTCGGTGCCCGCCATTTCCGCATCTTCGACCAGCCGTTTGTACTGGATCAGCACGTACTCCAACGGCGCCCCGGGTTTCCGAGACATGCTTTGCCACATGTGGAACTCTTCGATCGTTTTCTCCAGGGCCACCTGCATGCGCAACTCTTGCGGATGCATCAGCAGCAACTGGCCGTCCGAGATGTGTAGCAGCGTGCCGTAGACGTTCCAGGTGACCGCTCGAATTCCTGGCAAGGGTTTGGTGAAGGGAGTGGCCTTGGGACGTTCTAACTTCGGCGGCTTTGGCCAGATCAAATCCGCGCGGCCTTCCAGCCACTCGGCGTACTCCAGCAGCGTTTGCGCCATCTCGGGTCTTCTCCTTTCAGGCCCGCTGTGCCGTCGCGCCAAAAAAGATCGCCGTCCGCTTTACGTTAGCAAAATCCGCAGGACGGCGGAAAGCCCAGTCACTCTACATCGCAAACGGCTGGGCGCACGACGGGGTTTGCATGGCTGCGCGGCCCCACTCGGAGGTCAGCGTGCGAAACGAAGTCCCTTCTCCCTCCTCCGGGGGAGAATGTGTCCGAAGGGCGGATGGGGGGCACGATGGCTCGAGTTGGTGCAGAGGTCTCGAGAGACGCTCCGCTCAAGCCGGGCTACCCCGACGGAGTCAACGCAACGCGCTAGCGTGCGGTCCCTGCGGCCTACACGCTTGGGCCGGCAACGCGACCGGACGCTAGCGCGTTCCGATCACGCTTCACGCTGCGCACCGGAGGCTAGCGCCTTCCCGCTTACTGTTTGACAGCGATCGGAGAGCCCTCACCGGGCTCGCTACGCGAGCCGCCCTCCCATCAATGGGGCCCCGTTGGCTCGTAGTGAGAAAGCCACCCGCGGCAGCCGGGCGATCGACCCGATGTCTATCCGACGACGTACCACCGGATGACAACGAAATGGCAGATGCTTCCCGCGACGACGAACAGATGCCACACGGCGTGCCAGTACGGGTTGCGGACGTCTCGTTTCAGGAACCAGGTCCCCGATGTGTAAAACAGACCGCCCGCCAGAATCCAGAGCAGGCCCACCCATTGGACGGTTTCCAGCATCCGTCCGACAGCGAGAATGGGCAACCAGCCTAAGGCTACGTACAGCCCGACGGCGACGTTGCGCAGCCGTCGCACGAACAGTTTGAAAACAATGCCGGCCAGAGTCAGTCCCCACATCGCCGCGATTAGCAGAGGCCACCAGCCGTCCAGAAGGTAAGTGAAGGCAAAAGGCGTAAAGGTGCCGGCGATCAACAGAAAGATGCACACTTGGTCCAAAGTGCGGAAGACGTCTCGCCAGTATCCGGGAGGAAAACTGTGGGAGAGAGTTGACGCGGCGTACAGCGCGATCAAAGTGACGGCGTAAATCTGGCAACCCCAGAGCTGCCAACTGGGGCCAGACGCCGCCGCGGCTCGCAGCAACACGACGGCTCCGGCCAGGCTCAGGACCAAGCCGAGTCCGTGAGTGAGTTGATTAGCCGTTTCCGGGGTGAGTGTGACAGAAGACGGGCGTGGGGCGAGTGTCGTGGGTGAGGCTACTGTGGCTGCAGGACGCTCCATCGTCGCAAGTCCCCTCAATTGCAGACCCTCAGATGTCGACAGTCCGGCCGCATCCGAGAGGCGAGGCCGGATATCTGCCTTTTCGCCGCGCCGAACGTCGGCTCCGCGAGCCGGTTGTCGCGGCCTCGGCGATCCCTGCACGCGGCGCACTTGGTCGTCGGCCGCCGGGGTTCACCGGGCCGCGTACTTTAGATGAATTCGGCGATCAGGGCGAGAGAACTTCAGCAATGCCCACAAGAGCCTATCGCACAGACACTTGCGGCTGCCCGGTAGATGGCTCCCGGCACTGTGTTTCGACGTGTGGTGTGTCCGACCGTGCGCTGAGTCAGGGCCAGACGAGGCGTGCCTATCTGGTTTCCTTTCTCCGCGTCCGTTGGACGTGCGTCTTATCGTCCAGGGACGACCGGCAACCGCCAACGGAGTTGATCGGCTTGCGGCCCGTACATTCGTGGAAGATGCATTCCGACTGGAGACGGCCTTCCGGCTGTCAGCCCCGGAGGAGTTGTTCACAGGCGAAGGGCTCGTGCCCATCGGCAACGACGGTCATTTGGCGGCGGCTGAGACTGTCAGCGTGTGTCGAACGTCTTCTAGCTGGTAGGGACGCGTGGCAGCCTGCGGGCGCAGGCTAGCACCTTGCGTTCCCACGAAGACCACTGCCGCGAACGGGAGTTGCCGAACTCCGGTCTTGTGACCGGTCGGACCACCAGCATGAGACCGCAGGCCGGCGTTTCGCGTTTTACGTTTGGCTGCGGCCACCAGCCAAGGTTGGGAAAGTCGCATCGCATGACCACGCTCAAGCACAACCGGAAGTCCGTTACAGTCAGATTTCTTCTTTTTCGTGGGCTGGTTCGTTGTTCCCACCCGGCATTCGAGTACTGCTGTTGGAGTACCTGGCCGGGCCTGCTGCGGACGATTGTCTTTTTGGCTTTGCTTTGCGGTCCGTTCGCTCGCGCCGAAGTGGGCTGGCGAAAGGCACGAGGTTCTGACGTGGACTACCGTCTGCGGATGCCGGCGGGTTCGTACCGTGTACAGCTCGCTGTCCGTTCAAAAACAACACGGGACGCGACAATCCTCACCGAGGGACTATCGCGGGGCGGTGAGGTCTCCGTCACGGTGAACGGCAAACCGGTGCGGTCTTTGGAACTGCTGGCCAGCGGCGGACTGGAGCAGGGCCGCGCGGACGCGGTTCGCTTCCGAGCGCAGCTCACGGCGGGCAACAACCGGCTGGCGATCACCGAAAGTCCGGGCGTGCAGATCGTGCGTGTCGCGGGCTCGAACGTCTGGTTCGGGACGACGGACAAAGCAAACGGCCACGCTGTGTTCTCCGTCGATCTGGACCTATTGGTTCAACCGAAAGTCGAATATCCGGTGACTGTCTACTACGGCCCGAAGAGGGAACCGTTTTGCTGGTTCAGCGGCAAGTTCGACAAGTACTACGGCGACTGCTACGCGAAGAAGATCACCGAAGTCTCAGGCGGCACCGGTCCGGTCCGGGCGACACTCCATTACACGGCCGTTGATCCAGACCGCAACGTGGTGATGCCGACCCGGATTACGCTGGAGCCAGCGGCCGACGGCACGGCGTTTTCGTTGCGAGTTTATCAGACCCTGCGCGCGACCGGGCCACCGTCGTGGAGCACGAACTTGGAGTTCCTGCACCTGGTCATCAATCGCCGGTACGGTCACGACTGGGGCGACGGCGTGCCGGACTTCGTTTGGTACCGGGCACAGCGTGAGGATGCTCCCGATACATTGCCCGGCAGCCACACCACACTGGTGCGCATGGATGACAACTCGCGCCGGCGCTATCCCTTTCCAAAAAGCACCGCCGATGCGACCCAAATCGGCCTCTCCGGTCCGCACCACACCGGGGCCGCGGTGGCCATGGAAGCCAAGAACACGATTGGTGGCTGGTTCACCAAGTCGGGCGTGGGTTGCATCGGCCTGGTTTTTCATCAATACAAGGCCACGTTCCGCGATCACCTGACGCCACTGCAGAGCCACTGCGGCGACGGGGCCGACACGCACGTCTATCTGTTTTGGGGCGACCTGTATCGGCCCCTGGGGATGAAACCCGGCGATCAGATTGACATCGAGTACACACTGACGATGCTGCCCAGCGAGCCCTTGCTGACCGACATCGAAGACATCAACGAGGCCGACCTCTGGATCTTTGGCAAAGAAAAAGAGCAGCAATCGACGATCGTGGGCTGGATCGGCACGAAGCGGGCGATCGGCCTGCGCCGCAGCGACGGTTCGATCATTCTGTTGGGAATCGGCACCGAGCCGGGCCGGGTGCCCGTTCCGCCGGAGACGCGCAAAAAGCTCAAGCGGGCCTATCTGCTCTTCGATCCCGGCCGACCGCGATTTGAGCCTGTGTCCATCCAAGACGGGACCGTCGAAGTCCGCCCCCGCTGGCTGACTGTTTTGGACTGTGGCTCGGCGCGGATCGAACCGAAGTGACAGGTTCATGGAGGGGACGACGCACGCGCCTTGTCGCTTTCGGTCACACGACGCACTTTGAGATTTGGAACAAGTGGCCTGCGAAAGTCCGCTTTCCCGCAACCGCCGGGCGCAGAAGCTCGCCAGCTTCCAGGCACACTCGTACGTTCGCAAGCCCCATCGTCTGCCCTTCCGTTGCAGCACCGCCGATCCCGCAATTGCTGAACCGGGTCAACTCAACTAGACTTCAGACTGCTGTTAGCGCGATTGCCGACAAGGTTCGTGGCCAGCCCTGTGAATCCTCCCGTGATTTTGGACGTTGCTACTGGGGGCACCCATGAAAGCGACGGCCCCTTGGATAGAGAAGTTTGTGACGGACGCGCTGCCGGAAATTATCCGGCGATACCGCCCTCAGAAGCTCATCCTGTTCGGCTCGCGTGCCCTGGGGACCGCAAACGAAGACTCGGATCTTGACGTCATCGTCGTCGCCGAACGGTTTGAGGGGATTCCTTTCCTGAGACGCATGCCGATGCTGTTGCGTCAAACGACGCTGGAGAAGCATGTCGATTACCTCTGCTATACGCCCGAGGAATTCGACAGGGTCAGAACCTCGTCGGCTATTGTGGCCGCGGCGTTGCAGGAAGGCATCGTGCTGATAGACGATGGCGAGCTTCTTGCGAAAACCCCTTGACAGCTCTCGTTACGATCTCGCTGGCGATCAGGCCGCGGCGCTCGCAAATGGGTTCGCTCGTCCCACGCGATGCCCCGTCGCCGTGACTGTTTCGTTGGTCGGCGGCCCCTGACTTTTCCCTCCAGATGTGTACAATCCAGGGGAGAGGCTGTTCTTGCTTGATATTTCACAACATGGCGACGTTCTGACCATGAAACTTTTGCACGGTTTCGAGGCCCCCGAGCTGTATCGTGGCGGCTTCGTTTCGATAGGGAACTACGACGGTGTTCATCGCGGCCATCAGGCGATGGTGGCGAAGTTGGTCGAGCGAGCTCGCGCGGCCGGTGTACCGGCTGTCGTTTTCACCTTTGAGCCCCATCCGATTCGATTGCTCCGGCCGCAGCAGGCCCCTCCCAGCCTTAGCACCTTGGATCGCAAGGCTGAGTTGCTCGCGGCTTGTGGCATCGATTGCCTGATCGCTTACCCGACCGACTGGGAATTGCTGCGGCTGACGCCGCAAGAGTTCTTCGAACGGATCATTCGCACCGAGCTTCAAGCGACTGGGCTGGTGGAAGGGCCCAATTTCTTTTTCGGTCACAACCGGGCGGGTAACGTCGAGACCCTGCGGCAGCTTTGCCAGCAGGCGGACGTCGATTTGGAAGTCGTGTCGCCGCTGAAGATTGGAAGCCAGATGGTCTCGTCCAGCCGCATCCGACGGTTGATTGCGGAAGGGGCGATTGCCGAAGCCGTGAAGCTGTTGGGGCACCCGTATCGCATCCGCGGACGGGTCGGCGCCGGCGCCGGACGCGGTCGCCGTCTTGGCTTCCCCACGGCGAATCTGCAAGA
>JAADHY010000491.1 GCA_013151585.1 Planctomycetota bacterium | reverse complement strand
CTCAGCGTCCGCTTGGCCCGGCGGAAGATGGTCGTATTGCAGTCAATGAGGTTCTTCCGGCCCGGCCGGAAAGGGAGCGCTGCCCCTAGCGAGAGAAAAGACACGGCTCCGGGATCCCAGCCGGAAGAGACGGCGTCCCGCGATTCGTCGTCCGCCTCGCCCCCGTCCGACGCGGACACTCCTCCCTGCGAGTAACCCGCTCCGATGCGCCCCTCGCTTCGAAGGGCACCTTGTCCGGGCGGCTTCAGACGCGTGCCAGACATTCTTCCAGATAAGCCCGCGCGCGGTTGATTTCCGCCGTCACCTGCTCGACCGTCGGCAAGATGGGAATCCCTCGCGGTACGGGATGCATGAAGATTTCCGTCCGCCAGCGATACTGAATCGCTTTCAGGGCCGCAAGCAGCGGCGTGAAGTCCAAAGGCCCGCGGCCGGGCAACTGCAGAAGTTCCTCCTCCTTCGGCAGCTTCTTCATGCAGCCTTTGCCATGCTGCCAAGCCTGAAAGTGGACCAGCCGCTCGCCCAAGTTCTTGATGTGTCGAGCCAGCAGTTGCTCGTCTTGCGGCATGTGGTAGGGAGCCAGGGCGATGCCCAGATGCGGCGACGGAAGGAATTCCAACAACCAAAGCTGCGAGTCGGAAGAGTCGATGAGCGAGTGGCTGTGATTCTCCACCCCGATCGTCACGCCAATTTCCTCAGCAGCAGCGACGTGAGGCTTCAATTTCTCGGCAAACTGGCGGACCGCGTCCTTCAGGGACCGGCCCGTGAGCCCACGCGGACCGCCGGAATTGCAAATCACCATATCGCCGCCCAGTTGCTTCACGACGCGCATCTCCGGCTGCATGCGAAAGATGCCGAGTTTGAAACACGTGAAGCTTCCGAGCTTGACGTTGTGCTCGCGAAGCATCCGCGCGAACGCCTCCACGCCCATCTGATCGATCTGCTCCCGTTGATTTCCATGTCGCTCGGCCCAGATCTCGATGTACTCCGCGCCGGTCTTGTGGACCTCGGGAAGGATCGTGGCCAGAGGCAACTTACCGTACATGCAGGAAGCCAGAATGTACGTCAAACGGAAAGGCTTCTTTGCTGGTCCAGCGGCCGAGGCCAGCGGCAGCGACGAACTCACCGCTGCAGCCGCCAGGCCAGCCGTCTGCTCCAAGAACTTCCGACGGGTCTGAGTCTGCTTTGTCATCGTGGATGCTCCCCTTGGTTGCTGCGGGACAAAAGCCGGGACGCCCTGGCCGAAGCGACGGGCGTTCTAAAGGGCGGCTCTTCTGTGCTGCGATTCCAGCATGCTTTCCCAACGCATGACGATTCTTCGCAGCGGGCCTGTGCCTGCATTGTCTCGAATCGGCTGCCTTTGTCCAATGGATGTGGTATTCTGCTGGCCGGAGGGTTCGTGAACCGGGCATTCCGAAACGGTACGCGGCCAAACGAAGCCGACACGCGGCCAAAGGGACTGTTTACGCGATCCTTTCCCGCGTGGCGTCTTGTAATGCGTCAGAATGTGCGTGTAGTCGGCAGAGGCGTCGGAGCGCGGTGGCTTGGTGTTGTTTTTCGATTCTGTCCCGTGATAGCGTTCCTTGCGTTGTGGCCGATCTCCGGAGCGGGCCGCACGGAGCGACCGAGGGTCTCCCATCGCATTTTGCCAATGTTTTTTCGATCAGCCTCCGTCGAACGATGCGTAACGGCGAGGTTCGGAGGACCGGGCCTGAAAAGAGTACGACACTCAGATGCTGAATCGGTGGCCGGCCTGGAGTCGAGATCGTCCAAAACCAGACGGAAAAGATTGCTGCCAGGTTTCGACATCGAAGTTTCGCTCACCTTTCTGGCTAGCGCAAGAGGGAGGCTCGCCGAAGGTGAGCCCTGTCAAAGCCCTTCACCCCCAAATCTTCTCGCCCAGAGCGGCGCCACGAGGGGCGAAGGCGGGGTTCAGACAGTGTCTTCCTTTCATTTTCGGATTCCGTCGGTCTTGCTGGGTTACCATTTGACTTAGGAGACGGTCATGAGACATGGGCTGTTTTCGTTCGTCTTGGCCTTTGTCCTTTGTTTTCCGTCGTTCGGTCGCGAGAACGTCCAGACCGTCAAGTCATTGCGACTGATCCCTTACCCCAAGCAGGTGATAAAGTCTTCGGGCGAGTTCCGTTTGGACCGACCGCTGCGGCTTCAGGCGCCGGAAGCAGTCATCAGGGTCGTCGCCGCGTGGATTGGTGAAGAGCTGAAGGGAGCCGGTTTCGGTCGGCCCATTTCTCGAGGCAATCCGACTCGCAGCCAACAAAAAGCCGATGTCATCTTTCTGAGCCCCTTGGGACGGACCTTGGAACCGACCGCGCTGGCGATGCCGGCGGCCGCGGGGTTGCGATCGTTTCGGCAGGGAGCAACCGAGGAAGACTATCGCTTGTGCGTCCAGCCAGATGGCGTCCTGATTGCGGCCAAAGGCCCCGCGGGACTGTTGCACGGTGCCGCGACGCTTTGCCAGCTCATTCGGGCCAACCGCCGTGGAGCAGCGATTCCCTGCTTGCAGATCGACGATTGGCCGTCGCTGCGCTGGAGAGCGTTCCAGGACGACTTGACCCGCGGCCCCAGTACACGTCTGGAGCAGCTCAAGCGAGATGTGGCCCGTGGCGCGCTGCTAAAACTCAACATCTTCACGTACTACATGGAGTACCAGTTCGCTTACAGTCGGCATCCCAAGATTGGCCCGCCGGACGGCTCGTTGACGCCGCAAGAACTGGCAGCGCTGGTACGCCACGCTCAGCCGCTTGGCGTTCACATCCTCGGCAACCAGCAGTCGTTTGCACACATGCACCACATCCTGGCGATGGAAGAGTACGCCCATTTGCGCGAAGACGAACGAACGCTCTCGCCAGTGAAAGAAGAGACGTACCGTTTCTTGGACGATCTGTATGCCGACGTGCTGCCTCTCTTGCCGTTCGAATTCTTCAACGTGTGTTGTGATGAGACGTGGGGCCTGGGCACGAAGGGACCATCTCAGGAGCTGGCCGAGCGGATCGGTCCCGGCGGCGTCTACGTCCGGCATCTGCTTCGCGTCCACGAGCTGGTTCACGGCAAGTACGGCAAACGGATGATGATGTGGGGCGACATCATCCTGAAGCATCCTGACAAGCTCCGGTTGATCCCCAAAGACGTAATCATGTTGACCTGGGGATATGCTCCGCGTGAGAGTTTCGAGGATCAGATCGTCCCGTTTGCGAAGTCGGGGTTCGAGTTCTTTGTGTGTCCTGGTGTGAGCAACTGGCGGCGCGTCTTGCCGCACTTTCGCAATTCAGTGGTCAACATTCAGAACTTCGTGCGCGACGGTGCGAAGCACGGGGCGCTTGGCATGTTGAACACTTCCTGGGACGACGACGGCGAAAACCTGAACGCGCCGAATTGGTACGGCTTCGCCTGGGGAGCAGAGTGTGCCTGGAACGCGTCGAACACTCCCGTCGAAGAGTTCAACCGTCGGGTCGGTGCGGTCCTGTTCGGCGAGCCAGGTGACCATTTCGGCCGAGCCATCGAGTT
>JAADHY010000396.1 GCA_013151585.1 Planctomycetota bacterium | reverse complement strand
TCCGGAAGGGGGGACCGGAGCGGCCTCGGGCGAGCCGGCAAAGTGAGGTCGTCGCCTGAGAACGCCGCGCGCCCGCGGAATGGGCGAGCCGATCCGAGCCGAAGCGGCGAGATTGTCAGCCCGGTTGAAGCGGGCTGCCGACCAGCTTGGTGTCCTATTTCCCAAGTGTCCAACGAATCCCTCGGATTGCCCAAACGACGGCACGCTGCAAGGGTTACAGGGACTAGGAAAAAGCCGCAAGCTTTACCGCAGTGTGCGAGGTTAGGCAGAAAAAACTTTTTGTATCTCAATGATTTTCAAAGACTTACGCCGGCTTTGCGCTGCCCAACTTTTCCACCTTTTCCTTGACGGGGCCCTAAGGGCGAGTAGAATAGCGTGACCGGTTTGGCTTGCACGGAGGCACGGCCTGACGTAAACGTTTGTCATCTTGCCAAGATGTCGCGCGGACATCACTTTGACCAGGCCGCATGGCCGCGACAAGCTCCTTCCGTTGTCCGGCCTCGGTGACGGCGAACCATCCACGGGGAAAGACGCGTGTCTCCAGGTGTATCGATCGAGTTCAAAGAGCTGGTTCGTGCGCGAACCGACATCGTGAGCTTGATCGGCGAAACGCTAGCACTGAGCCCGCGCCGCGGCGGCCAAGATTACGTCGCTCTCTGCCCCTTCCACGACGACCACAATCCTTCCTTTCACGTCTACCCGGAACGCCAGACTTACCGGTGTTGGGCATGCAACGAGGGCGGGGATTGCTTCTCGTGGGTGATGAAAACCGAGAATGTGGATTTCCCGGAAGCGCTGCGCATGTTGGCCGAGCGAGCGCACCTGGAGATGCCGAAAACGGCGAAGGCCGGCCGCGGTTCCAGCCAGTCGAAAGCCGAGCTTTACGAGGTGCTGGCCTGGGCCGAGCGTCAGTTCCACCAGTGCTTGCTGCATGCGCCCGAAGCGGAGAGGGCGCGACGGTACCTCATGGAAGATCGGGGGTTCTCGCAGGAGACGATCCAGGCCTACGGCCTCGGCTATCATCCTCGCGATTGGCAGTGGTTGCTCGACCGCGCGCGGAACGTGTACCGTCCGGAATTGCTTTATGCCGCTCGGCTGGTGCGAGAACGTCGTGGTGGTGTCGGTTATCGGGATGATTTCGTTGGGCGGATTCTGTTTCCGATTCGCGACGTGCGCGGCCGGACTGTTGCTTTTGGAGCACGAGTGCTGCCCGATGATTCGGAAGCGCAAGGCCCCAAGTATCTGAACAGCCCGGAGAGCGCTCTTTTCACCAAGAGCCGACTTCTGTTCGGGTTGGATTTGGCTCGTCACGCCATTAAGGACGCGGGAACGGCCGTCGTGGTCGAAGGGTACACGGATTGCATCGCCGCTTATCAAGCGGGAATCCGCAACGTGGTGGGCACGTTGGGAACGGCGCTGACGGAGCACCACGTTTTGGGACTGAAGCGGTGGGCTGAACGGGTTGTATTGGTCTACGACGGCGACACGGCCGGTCAGGCGGCCGCCGAACGATCGCTCAGCCGTTTCCTGGCATACGACACCGATCTCCGGCTGATGACGCTACCTGAGGGGGAGGATCCAGCGGAGTTCTTGGCCAATCGAGGGGCCGAAGCCTTTCGAGAGCGGGTCGATCAGGCGGAAGAGGCGTTGGAATACAAGCTGCGGCTGGAGATCGGCCGTTACGGCTTGGATACGGTCCGGGCGCGGGAGCAGGTCATGTTGCACGTGCTGGAGCTGCTCAGCGAGTCGCCTCGCGTGGCTGGCACGCCCCGCGAAGATGCCATTCTGGGGCAGTTGGCCCGTCGGTTAGCGATTTCGGAACAGAACGTGCGGCGTCACTTGTCTGAGATGCGGTCGTCACGCCGAGCGCGGCGAGAGGCGGCCTCCCGGTCCGGCTGGGGACAGACCGCAATGGAATCCGGGGCGGACGTCAACCGGGTGGATCGACTGCTGAGCGGTACGCTCTCCGCGGACGAGAAACTCGAGTGCGAATTGTTGGAGATCATCCTCTCCGTGCCCGTCGTGTTCGACCAGGTTCGGCATGAGCTTACCGATCAGGATTTCGGGCACCCGTCGCTGCGTCAGTTGTTCGTCGTCTGTTGTGAATTAGCGGATCAATCGCTGGAGCCGTCGATCGACCGAGTCTTGACAACTCTGGAAGACGCCGACTTGAAACGTCTCGCGACGTGGCTGGACGCCCAAGCCGCGCAAAAGGACGTACCGGGGGTGATGCGTCGTTCGGTCCATTCGCCGGGCGATCTCCCGAACGCTCCCTTGCTTCGGGCGGTACTCGAGCGGGTCCGGTGGCGTCGGGAGCGAACCTTGCACGAACAAGTCCGAGGCCAACTGGCCGGGCAGAATCGGCTGACGGGGGGACTCGATGAACACGCCAAGACGCTGCTGCGTCGAGCGGCCGAGTTCCACCAGAAAAGGATCGTCCACAAAGAACCGTTGACTTAGCCAAAAATGGGGGCCGCGCCGTGCACAGACTGGATCCCAAACTCAAGGAACTCGTCACGGTTGGGAAAAAACAGGGTTATCTGACCTTCTCCCAAGTGAACGACTACTTGCCGGATGAGGCGGTCAATCCAGAGAAGCTCGACTATCTGTTGATGTCTCTGGAGGAACTCGGCCTGGAGATCGTCCCCGACGAACAGGTCTGCAAACGGGCCGCCAAAAAGTCGCCGAAAAACGGCAAACCCAAAGGGAAGAAAAAACGCTCAGAACTTTCAGCCGGGGACCGGGAACGGCGGATCGACGATCCCGTCCGCATGTACTTGGCCCAAATGGGCGAGATTCCGCTGTTGACGCGCGAAGAAGAAATCGCGCTGGCCAAGAAAATCGAAATCACTCGCCGGCGGTTTCGTCGCCGACTGCTCGAAAACGACTACGCCCTGCGAACGGCGATCGACATCTTGAAAAAGGTGCACAGCGGCGAGCTGCCCTTCGACCGGACGATCAAGGTCGCGGTGACCGAAGGGCTTCAGAAACACCAGATTCTGGGGCGGTTGCCGTACAATTTGCAGACGCTCGATCGGCTGCATGAACAGTTTGTCGAGCTTTACTGCCGGCGAAACGAGCCGGGCGTGCCGACGCGGGAACGCCGCAAGATCGACCAAACCATGCAGACGATTCGCCGGAAGATGGTTACGTTGGTCGAGGAACTGAGTGTCCGGGTCCAACGGCTACAGCCGGCGTTGAAGAAGTTGGAGCAGATCTGCGACCGTATGGAGCAGATCCAGCAGCAAATTGATAGCCTCAAGCACTTGCGGTCGGCTCGCGACGAAGTGGCCAACCTGCGAGCTGAGCTGCGCGACCTGACGGACCTCACTCTCGAAACCCCTCAAGGACTTCGAGCATATCTGGACGACGTCAAGAAAAAGTTCGAAGCCTACGAGGAGGCGATGCGGGAACTGTCTGGAGGCAATTTGCGTCTGGTGGTCTCGATCGCCAAAAAGTACCGCAATCGAGGGCTCAGCTTCTTGGATTTGATCCAGGAAGGCAACACCGGACTGATGCGGGCGGTCGACA
>JAADHY010000084.1 GCA_013151585.1 Planctomycetota bacterium | reverse complement strand
AGAAAGTGCCGATCGCTTCACCGTCCGGAGCGTCCAGCCGGAGTTCCAGTTTGACCTCGTTTTTCTGGAGCGGGAGCTCGCCTCGGTAACGCTCGAACCGAAAATAGGTGAACTCGCCGACGGGCTGCTCGTCCGCCGATCGGAAGACGAAGTAAACGTCGTGTCGGCCCTGAGCGTCAGGGGCCAACCGTCCGAGGGCTTCGCTGTAGATTTGGATGCGGTCGTCGCGTTTACGGTCGGTCCGGACCAGGTCGACACGGCCAACCACCGGCCCGTCCGGGGCGTCCAGGCGCACCTCCATCCAACGCTCGCCCGATTCCACACAACCGTAAACCACGCGCACGCGCTGGTAGCCGTCCCCCAGCGGCACATCGCGGTAGCGCACCCAGGCCCCGTCCTTCACGTTGTGGATGAAATCCCATTGGCGCCGCACGCCGGGCGCGAGCCCGTCGTTCCGGATCGCTTCGAACACGAGCGGGTCGGTGCGCTTGGTGTGCCGAGGCGGCTGGCGCGCTGAACGGTCCGTGTTGATCTCCGTCCCGTTCCCGGCGAAACACAAGACCGCGGACTGCCAGCCGGAATCAAAGTCTTGTTCGCCGAAACACAGCCATTGCCCGTCGCGGCAACCGTCGACGGTCGAAGCCGTCACCGTGACCCCCGGCGATCGTTTCGGGCACGCCTCCGCCTCGATGGTGATCCCTTCCAACGGCGGCCACTTTGGCACTCGCGGCGGATGTTCGAAGTCGTGCCCGAACCGAAAAGGCCGACCGCCCGGAAAATCCTCCGGGCGGAGCTGCTGGCTCGTCCGTTCGAAATTCGGATGAAAAAGGTTGTTCCTTTCGTGAATGTCCACGCACGCCGTGTTGAACCACAGCCCCTGTTGCAGTGAGCCCGGAGTGGCCCACAACAGATTGTTCCGCAGGTCGACGTCACACGTGCCGGCGTCCAGATAGACGATTCCGAGCTTGTGGATGCGCATGGCGAAGATGTCATACGAATCGTGCAGCACGTTGTACACGACCTGCGAGTTCAACCCGTTCAGCGTGCCGCCGCTGCCGTAGTAGCCGGTCAGGAAACCGGCGTCTTTCGTCTGCAACATACCGTTGTAAAGGTGGTTGTGAGCGAACAGCGTGGCCATGTAGTCCATCGGGGCTCGGTCACGCGACTGCTGGCTTGTGCCGTTGCCGTAAAAGTTGAAAAAGTGCCGGCCGGCGTTCCGCATCGTGTTGAACGTAATCACATGCCCGCCGACCAGTTGGTTCTCGTACCGAGCAAAGTCTGCGACCGCGTCAGTAATCGCGTTCAAGTAGTGCGCGGTGTAGCTGACCTCGTCGATCAAACAGTTGTGGATTGTGTGATGGTAGCCGCGAATGTGAAATCCCGCTCCGGCGCTGTAGCGAACACGACAGTTCAGAAACGCGTTGTCGTGGCCACTGACATAAATGCCGGTCTCCCCGGACCGAACCGTATCGCGATCCGGTTCAACCTGACCGATACTGTACTGCCGCGTGAAGTGCGAGATATACGACAGATCGCAGCCGTCGAAGACACAGTGCGCCGAGTTTTCCAACCGGACTGACGCAGCATGAATGTGCAGGCCAACGACGCGAATGTACTGCCGGCCGCTCAGGTCCAAGACGACTTGCCGACGCTTCGCCTCCACATCGACCGGCGGGCCTTCGCCTTTCGGGATCAGATAGAGCGTGTTGTCTTCCCAGTGCCATTCGCCGGGACGATCCAACGCGTGCCTGTGGCCGACGATCATGCCGCGGCCCTCTTCCGGCTTGTACCGCAGATTCCGACCAGGAAACCACCACGTTCGCGTGCGGTCGCCAACAAGGATCTCGCCCGACTTGGAACTCTCGATGATACCCGTTTGAGCACACCAACCCTGGTAGTGAACGCCGTAATAGATAGCTCCTTTCCAATAATCGTCCGGTTGCCCTTGTAGCAGCTTGCTGGTGATGCGTCCGGGGTTCTCTCCTGGGCTTGCAATCGAGAAGGCTCCGAAAGTTGGCCACAAGGGACTCAAGCCAGAGACATACATCTCCAATCCCGGATCAGGCTCGTTGGGAAAACGCGCTTCGATCATCACTTCGCCGCCGGCAAAAACCTGGTTGCGGCCTTTGCCCAAAGTCCACGGCATCGGCGCTTTCCAAACGGGGCCTTCCTGCCGAACCCAACCGATGATCGGATCGCATCCTGAGATCACGACTTTCTCGTTCCGGTACGGTCGCAGCGTGATCGGCTTGCCCAAAGTGCCACTGCGCGGAAAAGTCACCGTCTCGCGATAGACGCCGCCCCGAATCCAAAGCGTGTCGCCGGGCTGCAGGCGATTCACGCCGGCCTGGATCGTCCGAAGCGCATGGTTTTCGTCGGGACCGCCTCCAGTGTTGGAATCGCGACCGTGAGGCGAAACGTAGACATCAGCCGCCGTCGCAACCTCCGAGGGCAAACCTTGCAACAGGATGGCCAGACAAACAACGACTATGCACTTTGCTGTGTTCACGATGATGCTGGGGCTCTCTTAAGTACGCATCGCGACAGCCAAGCCTCGACCGGGGCGTCACGGAGCCGGAGGTCAGATGAAACGGAGAGGCCCTTTTGCGGCTGCCTGCGGGGACAGTGCTTCGCGACAGACAGATGGAGGACGCTCGGTTTTGGAACACACAAGCCGGCTAGAACGCCTGGGTGATTCCGGGCATAGCCACCGGATAATGTCCTTCGGCGTCCGGCTTGACCGGCGGCTCGGACTCCATCGTGTACTCATCCAGTCCGGGCGCGAGCACGAGGTTGGATTTCATCGCCTGTTCCCACGTGACCAATTTCCCCGACTCGGCCGCCATGCGTCCCAAAATGCCCGTCATGGCGGCATAAGCCGAACGTTCGGTTTCGTTGTACGGCTTGTCTTCACGGATCGCTTCGAACAACAGGTCATGCTCGATCTGATACGGGTTAACCTTGGGGCCGTCGTACCGCCAAATCACTTTGTCGGTTGGGACGTCCTCGTGCTGGTGCTCCTTGAAGATCCGTGGAAAGGGTTGGCCTTCGCCAAGGACAGCACATCCTTTGGAGCCGTGAATCACGTCACCGAAGAAGCCCCAGCAGTTCCGCATGTGACGCCCCTGAGCGAACAGGCGAGTGCCGTCCGGAAAGGTATACTCGACGGCGTAATGGTCGAAAAGCTGGTCCGGCTCGGTGCGAACCTGACGACCGCCCTGCCCTTGCGCCTGGATGGGCCAAGCCCCTTTGACCCAGCAGCAAACATCAAGGTTGTGAATGAGCCAATCCAGGATGAAGCTGCCGTTGAGCCAAGTGAAGCAGGAGTAATTGCGGATCTGGTGCGCAAGCTCACTCTCGCCGGGCCGACGGGGCTTGAAACCCACCGGACCATGCTCGCGGTACGCCAAGCAAGTGATGACCTTGCCGATCGCTCCGTCGTGAATCCGGCGAACAGCATCTTCCAGAGGCGTGTAATGGCGGCTCATTAAGCCGCCGGCGATTTTCAGGTTCTTGCGAGTTGCTTCTTCACCAGCCCTCAA
>JAADHY010000723.1 GCA_013151585.1 Planctomycetota bacterium | reverse complement strand
CGGAAAACGAAACCACTCAACGGGCTCTGCGGCAGCGGTCCGAACGCTCGCCCCGCCGCCAGTAGGTCGCGCAAACGCCGGCAGCAGGATCCCTTCAGCGATGGTGCGGCCGATCGGACCGCTGTTGCCCAAATCGGGCCTCACAGCCGGATGCCTTCGCCCGCACTGTGGGGAGCGTCCGGGTTGACGGGCGGAAGAGTTCGCCGGGGAGTCAGCCCCAGCAAAGAATCCTCCAACAGTTCTCTCCAGCGGCTGTCCTCGAGCCACGGCGGCGGAGGCTGCCCGAATCGAATGACGACCCACGGCGGAAGGATCCTCTGACCGTCAGCCGCGATCGACGACTGGGAACTCGTCAACAAACCTAGCCGCCGTTTCCAGCGGTCTTGTTCGGCTCCGAATATCCGAGCCAAGAGACGTCGAGCCTCGCGGCGTTCCACCGGGCTTCGCATCTGGTGCCACAAGAACTGCGCCAGCCGGCAGCCTTTCTCATCCGATCGATTCAGCCGGATTCCTTCCAAAACCGTGCGCCACGCGGCCAGCAGATCCCCTTTCTGCGCCTCGGCCAAAGCCATTGTGCGCCACAAGCCAGTCAAACCGGGGTCGTACTTCAGCGCCGTGCGCCAGTGCTGCATGCGTCGGGCCCAATCCGCCTCTTGGTTTCCCAAGTACCAGTGGTACCGCCCCAACCAAACCGGATGCGTCACAAAATAAACTCCCACAAGGATCAACCCATGCCCGGCCAGCACGGCTAGGCGGACGGATTTCCGAGTTGCCGGCTGTTGCAGAAAAATTCGCCCCACCAGCCAGCCGTACGCCAACCCAGCCACGTGAGCCCAGTTGGCGACCATCAGGACTCCCCACCAAGTCAGCAGAAAGCACAATACAAGCCAACCCAAGCCGGCCTGAATAACGCGGTCCGAGACAAGTCGCGTCAAACGGGCGTCGGAGCGTCGCAGCACCAGCAAGGCTCCAAACTGGGCGTACGCCACGCCCGAAAGGCCTACGGCCATGTGTTCCAATAGGAGTTCCGGCAGAAAGCTCACAAAGACGGAGGCCCCGAGGAAAGCGGCGTAAGCGGCCGATCCCATCCGGGCTTCGAGCAGCGTTCCGAGAAAGCCAATCGCCAGAGCGTTCAATGCCAGATGAAGCCAATTGGCGTGATGAAACGCGCTGGCCCCAATGCGAGCGACCTGCCCATCCCATAAGTCCAACAGTCCCTTCAATTCCGGTTCGCCCTGGACGGCCAACTGCGTGACGGCTCCGCAATGCCAAAGAGCATCTTCGGCGGAAAGCCCCTGCACGGTCTGCTCCACACGGACAGCCACGAACAGGGCGACGGCGATCGTCAGGCAAATCGCCGTGGCGGGATAAGCCTCGTAGGCTCGTCGAAATCTCCGAAGCCGACCACTCCAACCGTTCATCAAACCGCACAATCTATCTCAACGACCGCGAACAGCGTTCGGGCCACGAAGCGAAAAGGCAAAGCGATTGCTGAGCTGCAATGGCAATGGACGGGGCTTTTTCGCCCAACGCGTTCGAACCGGCCCCGCCAGGAACCGTCGAGTCGCGCCACACCGGCAGAAAATTGTAGTCGCCGGCTGCGATCTGTCCCACTCGGTGTTCCCTCAAACGGCCAAATCAGCTAAATAGTCGCAGCCCGGATGGGTTGGACGACGAACGGAAGCAGGCCTCGTTGCTGGGACGCAGAACGGTCCGATTCGGCAGCCCCGGCTTCCTGCGTTTTCCGATCACGCAGCCGCCGAGGAAATCGAAGCTTCCGTGCCGATCGGCAGCGGCGGCGGCCGACGGGCTGCGATGTGTCTCAACGTGGGAACGGTGTCAGATCGCGGTGGGACTGCGGTCTCGTGAGAGCTCAGCATGAAATTACAGGCTGCCGAACCGTGCCAGCAGGTGGCCTCCTTTGGGACTTCCGACTCGGCAGACCTCGGCCCAGCCTCCAGATTCGGCAGCGGACGACTTAACCATGACCGTCTCCGATTGGGTTCGACGCACCCCCTGGGGAATCGTTGTTTGCACCGTGTTCCTGTTGGGCATGGGGCTGACGGCGATCGCGCGTGGAGACGATCTGGCCGGCGGCCGCGCGCTGATGCCGCGTCAGTTTGTGTGGATCGTGCTGGCATTGATCGCCATGATCGGCGCTACACTGCCACCCTACCGTGTGCTGCGCAGTTGGAGCTACCCGGCCTTTTGGCTCAGTCTGTTCCTGCTGGTGGTGGTTTACTTCATGCCGAGCCGCCACGGAGCACATCGCTGGATTCCGCTCGGTCCAGTTAGCTTCCAACCGTCCGAGCTGGCCAAGTTGGCGTACATATTTGCCCTGGCCCACTACCTGATGCACCGCCGGAACTACCGACGCCTGACGGGCCTTTTGATCCCCTTCATGTTGACACTGATCCCTGTGGGACTTGTGTTACGAGAGCCGGACTTGGGAACGTCCTTGTTGTTCATCCCGGTGCTCTTCGCAATGCTGTTCGCCGCCGGGGCGCGTCCTCGGCACTTGCTGCTCGTGTGCGCTTTGGGAGTGGCCTTCGCTCCCGTGCTGTGGGTGGGGATGAGCGCCGAGCAGAAGTCGCGCGTCGTGACCTTGTTTCTCCAAAGGGACGGCGGTCCCACCCCGCGCGGTGATGGATACCATCTGCATCAGTCGAAGCGTGTCCTGGCCCTGGGCGGCGTCTGGGGCAGCGAGCTGACCGGGCCGGCTACCTTCGAGTCGGCCGCGTACCACTTGCCGGCCGCTCGGACCGACTTTGTCTTCTGCCTGATCGGTGAGCGCTGGGGCTTGATCGGCTGTCTGGCGACGTTGATCGTCTATGCCGTGCTCTTCGCGCGCGGGCTGTTGATCGCGGCAGCAACACGCGAGCCCTTCGGACGGCTGTTGGCGGTCGGCGTCGTGACCTTACTGGCTTCCCAGACGCTCATCAACGCGGGCATGACCGTCGGCCTGATGCCGATCACGGGCATGACGTTGCCCCTGGTCAGTTACGGCGGATCCAGCCTTTTGACTACATGCCTGGCACTCGGACTGCTGATCAACGTCGGAATGCGCCCCGGCTATGAAGTGGCTCCTGAGCCGTTCCGGTTCGCGCCGGACGAGTGAAGAATCGCGACTTGCGACCGTTGGCGGCTTCCAACGGCCACGGCAAAACGTGGCTCTTCGAGATGGGGCGTGCGCGGGCATATCAGCCGCGTAGCTTTTCGCCCATTTTCTGCAGCAGCTCAAATAGCAAATCCGCAGCCTGTCTCGCGCCGACAATAGCCGAACCGGGAGGATTCCCACAGGGGACTTCGATACCAAGACTTGTGTCCTCGCTCCCGCAAGGAACCGTCAGAGAATAAGTTGTGCGACTTGGGACGGAGGATGGGGTTTCCCGCCCGTCCAAAAGGCGGCGGACAGGAATGTCCATTCGAAAAAATGACCACGTTTTGCGCTGACGCCCCCCTAACCCATCTTCTACAGCAGCGTTTCGCATGTTCTGCCGCTGCAAGGGGTTGCGGAAACGCGCGTCGGCTTTGGCACCATGGCCGCGTGCCGGC
>JAADHY010000148.1 GCA_013151585.1 Planctomycetota bacterium | reverse complement strand
TTCACATCGGATTCAACCCCAGAGACACTGAGGACACAGAGAAAAAGACTTCCGTGGTAACTGCGTGACTTGGGAGTTTCACAAAGCATTGCCTGGCATCGAACACAGTTGATCGGTCAGCTCCGCGCTACGCGCGAGTCGCCCGATCCGGTTTTCCGTCAACTCCGTGTCTCTGTGGTTGACTGTCCGCGCCCACCAAGCGGTCAGCGTCGTTACGGTTGAACGTGATGAGTTTATTGTACCCACCTCTGGTCATACTGTGAATATTTCCATATTCTCGGGCCGTGAAACGATCTGTGTCCTCGGCGTCATCGTCGGACAATTCCACGATGTCGGAGTCCGCGTGACCCGGATCGGCGCCGGCCACGTGGTCCGGGTAGGTTTCCTTGATTTTGCGGATAGCCTGGGGCTCACTGCGTTCGACCCCAATCGCCCGTCCGCCGCTCTCTTCGCTGGTAGATCTTGCGCAGCTCCTGAAGGAGTTTCTGCTGGGCTTGTTCCAAAGCCTCGATGCGTTTCAGGTGCCGGGCGCGGGCAGCGGCGAGCTGCTTGCGCCGGTCGGCGATCATGCGCGTCACTTCTTTCGGGGCCACACCGCCGCGGCTACGCGTTACGCGGATGAAGTACTCGGGATCGAGCAGCTCGCGCAGGCGCGCGTCGGACAGGCCGAGCTTGCGGTCGATCACCTTCTCCGCCGCCGCATCCAGTAAGTCCGCTCGCGCTTTACTGGCCGGTATCTTCTGCTCCCGCGAAGCCAGCACGAACTCGTGAACGATCTCATGAGCAGTCCGGTAGCCCAGCTTGTGGTCGCGTACGATTTGGTTCGCCAGCTCGGTGGCGCAGATGTACGATTCGCGGATCACGGCCAGCATCCGCTCCTTGTTCACCCGAATATTCCGTATTTCTCGGGAAAGTTGCGAGGTGCACACTTCCGCTGCCTCGAGCGCTGCGAGCGTCGGCTCGGCCAGGTGCAGCATCTCAAAGACGTCGCCGTGGGGTGTGCGCAGGCCTGCCGCAGCTACGCCCGCCAGGTGCCAGATCATCTGCCCCGCACGCATCCGAACCAGTTCCAGGCTGTTCGGGTTGCCGGACTTTTGCGGCATCATGAAGCTCTGGCCGCGGTGGAATCCGATCTCAAGAAAACCGTATTCCACGCCCGACCAGTAGCTCAAATCCAACGCCACACGGCTGCAAATGTTGGTCACATTGGTCAGGCCGCAGACCACGACCAGATAGCCGTCCGTGTAGCTGACGGCATCGTTAGTGTTTTCAATCAAGCCCTCCATCCCCAGGTACTGGCTGACCAGCTCGCGATCGATCGGCCAACTGGTACCGGCCAGCGCGCCGCAGCCCAGCTCATTGAGGCTCATCAAGTGGTAGCCACGCTCGAGCGTCTCGGCGCTGCGCGCGATGGCATCATGGACCGAGAGCAGGTAGTGCCCGAAGGTGGTGGGCTGGGCGTGCCGGAAGTGCGTGTAGCCGGGCATGATCGTCGTGGTGTGTTGAGCGGCCACGTCCAGGATCGCTTCCTGCAGGTCGTAGATGCGGCACATCTGGTTCATGAGCTGGTGGCGCACCTCGAGCATCTGGCGTGCCGGCGGCTGAGTGCGCGCGATCATCATCATGCCGGCCAACTCCTTGTCCAGTCTCCTCACGAAGAAGTAATGGTCCTTGTAGAATTGGCCCCATGCCTTTTCGTCGCCAGCAAAATCGAACTCCCACAGTTTCAGCAGCACTCGTGCGGCCTGCGGCGCATCCTCGGCCGGAATGATCCCCTGCTTGATGAGCATCGTGGCCCAGGCCACCGTGATCCAGTCCATGTAACCCGGCTTATGGATTCTGTCGATCCGCTCGATTCGCTCGGCCGTGCTCTTCGAGACGACCGGTATCCCTTTCTTCGGTGCATCACCGGCCTGCACGCCGGAGCAAGTTGCCGCGATCGCCAAAACCGCAAGGCACCAAATGCCCGTGCCGTTCCGCACTTTCATGTTCCTCCTCCCGTCGAGTTGCGCAAGCCAAAGTCGCCGACGCCTGTCCGTGGAGCGAAGGGGCCCGGGGCGATGAATGTGGCTAGGGGCCAGATCGCGGAAGACAAGCCGTTGGAAGTACTCAGCGAAGCTATACACAACGGAGCGGCTCCGAGCCAAATCCGTTGGCTCGTAGCCAAGCACCGTGGATCTGCGACGAGCACAGGTTAACGGCTCTCGATGAAGGGGGCAAAGCGAGGTCGATGGCACAGCGTGATTGGCAAGGCTTAGCTCGGCTTTGCCATTTTGGGAACAGACAAACCGCAAACCGTTGTGAGACAGCCACTTACGACAACAGCTCGCAAGAAAAACGCGCAGTCGTAAGCCCTTGCATCGCTAGGAGTTATGGGAAAATGGCAAAAGTCGAGCTGAGCTCGCGGCCTCGACGTCTTGAAGCATCCGCCCCGTTACTGGACGTCCGATCGCTCTCCCCCGCGGTCGACGATTGCCGTATCGTCTTCCAAAAGCATCAATCGGTACTCAAAACCCAAGGCGACAATGACGTCGCGCAGGTGGCGAAAGGAATCGAAGGAATCTTCCCGCAGGCAGACCGTCAAATAATGTTGGTCCGAATCGAATTGCTGCAGACGCTGGCGCACGCGCACTTTCGAATCCGGAGAATCATTTAGCGGCACACCGCGCGTTGGGATCGGACGCGTGATCAAAGCGCTTTGACCCGTCGGCAGTTTCTCTCGCCCGACGACCGTAAACTCGTCCGTATTCAACCCCAAACGATTCCCGTGCCGATCGTATTTGTGCCAAACGTACAAGCGGCTGTAGCGGACGATCAAGCCGACGGACTGTTTCAAGCCCGACGAGTGCACCACCGGTGTTTTCAATTCCCGCGATCGCTGGTGGACCAGTTCTTCCAATCGCTGCCGCATCGCTTCCCGTTCCGCCCGAGCGACCTCCAGCTCGCGTTCGATCCGTTCTGTCTCCTGCTCTTGATCGTCCAGGCGGGTTCGCAGTTCCTCCAACTTCTTTTTGGCGGCTTCGCACTGCTGGGTCCACGCCTGCACCTCCTGCTGCAGGTCTTGGCCTTCTTCGCGACGTTGGCGCAACGCGCCGGCCAACTCCCGCACCTTTTCCGGCGCGAAAAGCTGCGTCAATCGCGCTTGTTCGGCCTGGGTCTGTCGCGCCGCTTGCAGCTCGGATTCCAATTCAGTCAACTGGGCCTGCACTCGCCGGACTTCGTGGACGGGGGGCGAGTCCTGATGGGCTTCCGGCAAACGCTGCACGGTGGATCGCAACAACAGAACGATCAAAAGGGCGATGAAAACCACGCCCCCAAAGGTGTTGCAGATCGTATCCAGCAACAACTCCAGGCTCGAGTGACTTTCTTCACGGAAAGAAAAAACAAAAGTCTCCGTCTTTCTGGCCACGCTGGTAGCGGCGACGCTTGAGCATCACAAGAAAGTAGGGGAATAGCCGTCGGCTCATTCAGAGGCCTTGACGCTCTCCTCCACGTCTGTTGTCGCGAAGTGAGCCAGATTCTGCAAAGGAAGTCACAGGGCCCTGTCGCGTCTAGGAGC
>JAADHY010000076.1 GCA_013151585.1 Planctomycetota bacterium | reverse complement strand
GGAAAAGTTGATCTTTTGTTGAATTGATTCGGCTGGTTCTGGCTCGCTGGCAATTCGGCATTCCGCCGACGGATATCGATGAGCTTCAATGCAAGACATGAGGAGAATCGTTGATGGGGACCAATGACGAAATCTTTGAAAAGGTCCGGGAAGTCCTGGTGGACGCTTTGGGAGTTGACGACGATGAAGTGACTCCAGAAGCGACACTTGTCGGGGATCTGGGAGCGGAATCGATCGATTTTCTCGATATTGTGTTTCGTCTGGAGAAAGCGTTCGACATCAAGATTCCACGTGGAGAGTTGTTTCCCGAGAACTTGACCGCCGATTCGAACTACGTCCAGGACGGCGTTGTCACAGAAGCGGGGATTGCGGAACTCCGCAAGCAGATGCCGCACGCGGACGTCGACAAGTTTGCGCAAGACCCGAAGGTGGAAAACATCCAAGAACTCTTTACGGTTCAGATGATTGTCAACTTTGTGGCGTCCAAGCTTGGCGATAAGGAGTAGTGTGCGGCGATCGGCGATGCGGAAACCGCTCCGGCCACGGTCGGGCGCGGCGGAAACGTCGGGTTTTCCGATTGCAGGATCGCCAAAGCCTCTGAAAGACTGATGGCATGCGGTGGTTTTGGATCGACCGTTTCATTGAATTCGAGAGCGGTTCCTATGCCAAGGCCGTCAAGAACGTCACTTTGGCCGAGGAGCATCTGCACGACCATTTCCCCGGTTTCCCGGTGATGCCCGGCTCGTTGATCGTGGAAGGCATGGCGCAGACGGGCGGGATTCTGCTCGGGGAAAAGAATCAGTTTGAACACATCGTGATTTTGGCGAAGGTGCCGAAGGTCACGTTTCATAGCTGGGCCTGCCCAGGGGACACGCTCGTCTACACCGCGAAGTTGTTGGAATCGCGCGAGGAGGGCGGCACGGTCGAGTGTGTGGCTCACGTAGGCGACCGGTTGGTGGCCGAAGCCGAGATAATCTTTGTTCATCTGGACCAAAAAGACCCACAATTGGGCCGGATTGACCAGAAGAATTTCGTCTTTTCGATGAATCTTCTGGGGATTCTGGACGTGGGCCGCGCGGGAGACGGGACAAGCCCCGCCGGATGAAACCCGTTGCGGCTTCCGCCGAGTGAGGCGTCTTTGATTCTCGGTTGACCGTTCCGCGCCGTCGGCTAGACTGTGAGAGGGCGAAATCGAAATTTTCGATTTCGCCCTTTTGGTCGTGCTTTGGGCTCGCGCGCGGACTATGCTGTTTGGTAGGGCGCCCCGAATTTGGCGCAGACCTCACACAGACGCCATACGAAAGCGGCGGGCACGCAAGACTGAACGTGAATGTTTCGGGCTGGGTGATTCCAAGGGGACAGTTTCTCTGCGACGCGGTGCAGAGACAGGCGAGAACGAGCGATGAGAACTCGGGTCGTTGTAACGGGGATCGGCTGCATCACGCCCGTCGGCAACTCGGTCGACGCCATGTGGCAAGCTTTGCAGGAGATGCGAAGCGGTGTCGATTATATCACGCACTTCGATGCCAGCGGCTTTCCCACTCAGTTTGCGGGTGAGGTCAAGGATTTCGACCTTGCCGATTATTTGGACGACGCCGAGCGGTACGAAGGCACCGGACGGCACGTCCGGTACGCTCTGGCGGCTGCTCAGCAGGCCGTGCAGGACTCGGGGCTCCTGGACAGCGACGTGGCTCCCACCCGCTTCGGCGTTTATTTGGGAGCCGGGGAAGGGCAACAGGATTTCCTGCTTTTCATGAACATGTTGACCGATTCGCTGAGAGGCGAAGAGGTGGATATGGCCGAGTTTGCTCGGCTTGGCTTGGAGCGGATGGACGGAGCTCGCGAGTTGGAGCAGGAGCCGAATGTGGCGGCTGCTCATATCGCCGGCCTTTTCAACGCTCAGGGACCCAATCTGAACACTCTCACCGCCTGCGCCGCTTCGAGCCAAGCTCTGGGGGAGGCGACGGAGCTGATTCGGCGGGGCGACGCCGACGTGATGATCTCCGGTGGCGCACACAGCATGATTCATCCTTTCGGCGTCACGGGGTTCAACCTGTTGACGGCCTTGTCGACTCTGAACGAAGCCCCGCAGCGAGCCTCCCGGCCGTTTGACAAGAACCGCGATGGATTTGTGCTTTCTGAAGGAGCTGGCATGCTCATTCTGGAGGAACTGGAGCATGCCAAGGCGCGGGGCGCACATATTTACGGGGAGATTGTCGGTTACGGATCGACCAGCGACGCTTATCGCATTACGGACATTCATCCGGAGGGACGCGGTGCGACCGCTTGCATCCGGATGGCTCTGCGGGACGCGGGTCTGAATACCGACCAAATCGATTACATTAACGCGCACGGCACCAGCACGATCGTGAACGACAAAGTGGAGACGCGGGCGATCAAGACGGCGCTAGGGGCCGATGCCTACAAGACGCCCGTGTCGAGTACCAAAAGCATGATGGGGCATCTGATCGCGGCGGCCGGCAGCGTCGAGGCAATTGCATGTCTGTTGGCCATTCGTGACGGGATTTTGCCACCGACGACCAACTACGAGACGCCGGATCCGGAGTGCGATCTGGATTATGTGCCGAACGAGCCGAGACCGGCACGGGTCCAACGGGCGTTGTCGAACAGCTTCGGTTTTGGTGGGCAGAATGTTTCGTTGGTCTTTTCTGAATTTGTGAAGTAGCCCGGGGCGGCCGGTGCAAGGAGGGAGCGGACTGCCCGAAAACGGGTCGGTTCCACAGCGGTCCCTACCTCGTGTTGGGCTAGGTCGCGAAGCGAGGGCTAATGTGATCTGGGTGATTGCTGCCATTTTCGGGCTCATCCTGATCGCGGAGATTGCCGCGAACTGGTGGGCGGTGCGCGTCATCCTCTCGGTCATCGACATGGCCCCCCCTTTCAACGTGGAGCCTCATCCGCCGTGCGAAATGGGCGAGCCGATCAGCTTTCCCACCACGCACGGGCTGACCCTGCGCGGGAGCGTGTATCGGCAGATCGATCGGCCTTCCCGAGGGCTGATCATTTTTTGCCATGAACTGGGCGGGAATCATTGGTCGGCTTTGTCCTACTGTGAGGGGCTGTGGGAGGCGGGCTTCGATATTCTGGCCTTCGATTTCCGGAACCAGGGCGAAAGCGATGCTTTGCCCGGCTATGAGCCATTGCACTGGTTGACCTGGTACGAAGTCCAGGACGTTTTGTCAGCCATTCGCTACGCGCGGCAGGACGAGCAACTCGGGCAGATGCCGCTGGGGTTGTTCGGCATCAGTCGTGGCGGCGGCGCAGCGCTGGCGGCAGGGGCCCTGACGCCGTGCGTGCGGTGTGTGGCCTGTGAAGGGGCTTTCGCGATGGAGGATGTGGTTTGGCATCACGGCCAGCGATGGATGACGCTTTACGCCAATCCGTATCTGATGGCGCTGGTGCCCGACTGGCACATCCGGGCCACCATGCGTTTGGCGTGCTGGTTGAACCAGTTTCGCCGACGCTGCCGGTATCCGAATCTCGACCGACTGCTGGCTCGGCTCCGCGACAAGCCGGTGCTGTTGATTTCCGGGGCAGAGGAC
>JAADHY010000643.1 GCA_013151585.1 Planctomycetota bacterium | reverse complement strand
GACGGGCTCCTGAGCGGCTCCGCTTCTTATCCGGCTGCACGTAGCTGCCTCTGCTGAAAAGCCGTCTGAGAGGGTGTGATGTTCCAGAACGAGGTCGGGGCCAAGAGCCTCTCGCAGTACTTGGGCATTTTGTTCGATGATGTTTAAGTAAGGGAGCACGTAGATGATCCTTCGCAAATGGTTCTGCGAAGCGTGCTTCAGCGCGAAGACCATCGATGAAAGCGTTTTGCCACCGCCGGTCGGGACGGTTAGGGAGAAAAAACCCGGCGGCATGTCGGCGGCCCCAAGGCACGCGTGAAAGACTTGTTGACGGACCAGGTTGATTTGGCTGTCCGAAGATCGCCGACATAGCCCGACGATGTGACCAAGCAAACGTTCCAGGAGATCGGAAGCTTCGAGAGGCATGGACGTGCGAGCGGTCGCCAAGTCGGGGTCGATGTGCCGTTCTGTGTCCAGGTAGTCGGCGTCGACAAGAACGCTATAGAGCAGCCGAATGTAGAACTCGGCCCGGAGTATCGATGAAGGCGTGCGCAGCGGTCCTGGAAACTCGCCGCATTCCAGAGGCTGCCGTGGGCCCAGCTCGGCGCGGGCTAACTGCAGGAGCTGCGTGGGAGGATCATGTCTGGCCAGCTCGGCCAGATGAACGCGGCTCGGCACCCCGCCGTGGTGTCCTGCGACGGCGAATGCCACATCGATGGCTCGCTGTCTGACGGCCTCCGCTGCTCCGATCGCAGCGTGTGGCACCAGTTTTCGGGTTTCGCCACGTAGCCGCCGTTGAAATTCGGATGCGTATTTTCCAATGTCGTGCAGCAAACCGGCAATCGAGGCTGAGCGGACAAACGCGTCTCGCAATTCTCTTTGTTCAATAGAAAGATTCGCCGCATCGCCCCACATTTCCTGGGCGAACTGTTCGGCCAGCGAGGCAACGCCACGTAAATGGTCGACCAGAAGTTGCCAACGGTGCCCAGGTTGCGGCTGGTCTGGATGGGTGTGGGCGTAGTACGGCATCGTCTGCTTCCTCAGCGTGAGCCCGAATCTTCAGCCGAGTGCCTAAGCGCAGTGGAGTGCTAGTGCTTTGTCAAAACGAAACGGGTTGTGGTGCAGGCGTCTCGCCTGCAACCGGCGGCCGGGACGGCCGCACCACAATGCAACGCAATCCTAACTTTCTGCCGTGACAGAGTGCTAGTCGCAGTTTCAGTAGTCAGGCTACCAGGAACGGGGGGCCAGCACAAACGGACGCAGAAAATTCTCATTTGGCTTCGGCGGCGACCGAGCCGAAATCAGAAGAGCAGATTCCCTGATCGCAGTAGACGGCCGCAATGCTTCCGGTTGCAGCCATTCCCTTGGAGGTCCGGTACGGGCGGGGCTGGTGGCTCTTTTTGCGAACCGAGACTTATGGGCCAGCTCACGCCATGCGGCCGGTGTGCGGGAAAGGGGCCGGCAGGTCGTCGTCCTCGTCCGAGACAACCGAGCGGGATTCGGCCGAGGCAGCGACGACGGGCTCCTCCGATGGCTCGCCCAGCCAGAACGGCCGTTGGCTCGGACGCGGACTGCCGCGATCTTCATGAGCGCCTTCCCGGTCGCAACTGCGGGCCCCGGTCAGGCCGTAAAGGATGCCGATCAAGATTGCCGTGGCGGCCGTCGTTCCCAACATCGCCTCGAAGCCAAAGCGATCGATGATCCAGCCCAGCGCCGGCGAGGCCACCGCCAGCCCAACCTCGCTGAACCCGATCATCACGTTCGTGCCCGTTCCGCGATACTGGCGAGGAAACTTGCCCGCTCCCAAAGACACCACCGCCGGAAACAGCAGCGCATGGCCGAAGCCACACGCGATGGACGGAGCGATCAGTTGCCACGGGGCCTCGGCGAAGATCAGCATCAGGTGTCCGGTCGTGTGCCCGGCCAGGCCGAACAGGATCATCTTGTGGCGTCCCACCGTGTGGCTCCATCGACGCGTCAGAATGCGGAAGGTGAACGCGGACAGCGAATACCCCGTGAAGAACAGGCCGATCCCGCCCAAATGCCGCTCTGTGCAGAAGCGGGTGAGAAAGACCGAGGTGACGGTCACGCCGACGCCGATCATCGCCGCCGCCAGCACGACGGAGCCGGGCCAGTAGCGAACGATCAACTGGTGGAAGGGCGGAGCGACCGGTGCCGGAGGACGACCGTCGTGACGCGTGACCACCACAACGATGGCCGAACAAATCAGGCCCAGTACCGCGGTTACTCCGAAGAGGACTTCGAACGGCAGCCGGCCGCCGGGCAGCCCCGTCAGAATCCAGTCGCTCAGCAGCGAACCGGCGATCATGCCCAAAAAGCCGCTGGACCCCAGGTTCCCGATCGCCTCGGTCCGTCGTTCCGGCGGGACGTGGTCTTGAATGAAAACCATTACGCAGGTGAACATGCCTGCCACGCCAACCGAAAACAGCATCCGGGCCAGATAAAGTTGCCAAGACAGCGACCGAGCTAGTGCAAAGAGCAAACTTCCAGAGATAAACAGCACGCCGCTGGCCAGCCACAGACGACGCGTGCCGAAGCGGTCGATGTCCGAACCTAACCGAACACGCACCAGCAGCGTGGCGGCCAGGCCGACCCCGACGATCGTCCCCGTCACTCGTTCCGTCCCGCCCAAAAAACGCACGAATTCTGCAAACCGGAACGTCAGTGTATTGGCCGTCACCAGGGAAAAATTTGCCAGGTAACAGAGCCAAAACACCCGGTCATAGATCGTGCGGCGAGTTGTCGGCTTGGCCTCCAATTCCTGAACAGCGGTCATGGGATATCCAGAGTGCTCGGTGGTGTCTCCGTGTCAGTCGTTTCGATGCCTCTTACGCAAGTCCATGGGCCGCCTTGAGGGATGTCTCGACATGATAGACGCCCCTCCGGCCGAAGAAAACGACTGGACGGTTCGCATCTTTGTTTTTCTTTGCTTCCGAGACAAATCGCAGCGGTCCGCCAGTCAAGACGCAGGGCAGCCCCGCGGCCGATGCCACCAGCGTCACCCCGCCGGAAAGCCCGAAGCCGGGCTTGATGTTCTCGATCGGTCCCAGCTATGGTAACCGGACTGTTCCTCGACGCGGTTGAGCGTTTGCTTTCCGACCGGACCTTCTGCGTCGATCGGTTCATTTCCATTCGGAGCGAATAAAGAATATGGCCGAGACGATCCGCCCGCAGGCCGAACCGCTGCCGGAGCTGACCCGAGACCGATCCTTTTGGGCGATGACGGTCACGCAGTTCCTGGGGGCTTTCAACGACAACCTGTTCAAACAGCTTGTTCTGCTTTTCTGTGTGGACCTGGCTCTGCAAGATCGCAGCCAGAATTTGCAGGGCGTGGCGACCGTTGTGTTCTCGGCCCCCTTCATTCTGTTTTCCGGATTCGGCGGATTCTTGTCGGATCGCAACAGCAAAAAGACGATCGTGGTCCTGTGCAAAGTGGCCGAGATCGTTGTGATGTTCTTGGGCGTATTGGCGTTCAAGCTGGGAAGCCTGCCGGTGTTGATGACGGTGCTGTTCCTGATGGGGAGCCAGAGCGCTTTTTTCGGCCCGGCGAAATATGGCATCCTGCCGGAGATGGTGCGGGAGCGTGACCTTCCGCGGGCGAACGGCATCATCTTGATGACCACGTTCCTGGCGATTATTTTCGGATTCGCCATCGCCGGCTACATCAAGGAAGTTTTCCAGGCGAATCTTTGGATGGCGTGTTTGACGTGTATCGCCATCGCCGCCTTGGGGACCGGAACGTCACTGCTCATCCGCCGGACGCCGGTCGCCCAGCCGGGCCTCAGGTTCGATCCGTCAGCCTTGTTGGTGAACCGTCACACGATCCGGCTACTGCGCCGCGACCGCGACTTGCTCGTCGTCTTGATTGTGTATTCCCTGTTCTGGTTCATTGCCGGAGTCATCTATCCGCCGGCGATCAACGATTTGGGCAAGCTGCAGCTCCGCGTCGGGGACTCGCTGACCGGTCAGTTGGCCGCTTGCACGGGGGTGGGCATTGCGATCGGTTGCGTAGCGGCCGGACGGCTGTCTCGCGGCCGGGTACGAGCCGATCTGATCCGCTGGGGACTGTGGGGCATGTTTGTCTGTCTGGTTCTGCTGGCTTGGCCCAGTGGACGGCCGGATGCAACGCTGTTATCGCAGGCGGGGGCCCGAGTGGGCGGTTGGCTGAGCGAGTTGCCGGGACTTGGTCGGGTCGCTCAAGTGGTGCCCCCCAACTTGTGGGGACCGGGAGCAGCGCTGATCGCCATGGGAACCTTCGCCGGTGTCTTCAGCGTCCCAATGCAGGTGTTTCTTCAGGCTCAAGCGCCTGAGGAACAAAAAGGGCGTATCATCGGGGCGATGAATCTGGTCAATTGGGTCGGGATCGCTTTGTCCGGCGTTTTCTATTCGCTGGCGAATCTCGTCCTGACCCGCTTGGACATTCCGCCGAACGGCATGTTCGGTGCCGCCGCCTTGCTGCTTCTCCCGGTGGCATTTCTCTACCAGCCCCGTGACGTCGACTTATCGCATCTGACCCACTCGGCGCCGGCAACCCGATGAGCTTGCGTTTGAAACGGCACGTCCGGATCGGTCCCTGGCCCGACGGTTCGTGGGTTCGAAACGAAGACACGCAGTCGCGCAAATGGTTGCCGGAACGTCGCAGGCAGGTCCTGCAAACGACAATTGGCGTCGGATGGCCCGCCACGGGCGGCCGCATCGCGATCCGGCCGTTCTCCTGGCACCGCGCACCACCTCATGGTTCCTTTGGCTGAGGTCAGCTCGAGCCGGTTTCCGCGGGATGCCACGAGACCGGCTACTGTGCCCGCTCGGCAGACTGGAAATTGCACTCCTTGTGCGCCCCATCGCAAAACGGACGGGCTTTGGAAACACCGCAACGGCACAAAGCAATCGTTTCCTTGCCCTGCAAATCGTAGGCGTTGCCGTCGTCGTCCAGGAGCCTAACGGGGCCGGTGACGAGGAATGGTCCGTTGTCTTTGATGCGGATAGTCACTTCCGGCATGGTTTCCTCTCGATCGTCTTTTGGACGTGGGGTGTGTCTTTTTCTGAACTGCAGGCGGTCCAGGCCAGCCGTGGGGCGGGGCATCGACAAAGCGCTTTCGTGCCCAGCGGATGAAACAGCATAAAAGAAAAGCGGTTTCGACATGGGCTACTCGGCAAAGCCGCGCGCATATCTCGGCGACGTTTCGGTATGCTGAGAAAGAGTTTACAAACTTGGCGGGACCAGAGTTTAGCGACTCGGAGGTTTAAACACAACTCTCGCTCGCGTTTTTTCGTGATGTCGATAACCACCGTCCCGATGTGTTCCTCTGCGGGAGGACGGTGGCGGGGGAACGCCTGGAAGAAGCCTGGAAGCCCGAAGCCTGGGATCGAACAACTTGGGCTTAACGCCGGTTTCGCCGGACTGCGGCCTAGTGCTTCGTCGCAGCGAAAGTTAGGGATTGGACGAGTGAGCCGACGGCGCTAGCCACGGGTGAGGCCGCCCGACCCGACGCTAGCGCGCACGGCTCATCACCCCGCGATTACGCTGTGACAAAGTGACAAAGCACTAGATAGCCTTTCTTGCGAGCGGCATCATCCTCGGCCTGTCGCGGAGCGACGAAGTCCCGGTAGTCCGGCGATTCATCGCCGGATTGATGGGCTCCCAGTTAGAGTGTGTTGGCGCGGACCGAACAAGCGGAAGGGCTTGCCCAACCAAGTGGTTGTCAGCCCAAGCAACAGCGCCGTTCCTCTACTGCCAGAGCGCCTGGCGCAGAATCCGGCGGTAACATTCCCGCAAAGCGCCGTACGCATCGACCAGCGCCCAGGCGTCGGCTTGTTGGATGACTCGGTTCAAAGCCGCCTGAGGATCATCGCTATTGAGAATCTCTTCCATCGATAGTGTTTCTTCTGGCAAACCCTCCAGGTCCGCGCCGCGAGCGTACGTGTCGGGCCCGGTTCGGTTGGTCGGCCGTTCGACGGGTGCAGCCGGCGATCGGCTTCCGGCGGTCGGGCTGGGCTTTAGTGCCAACCAGTCCCCCGCGCGGCGCTGAAGGGCCGAGATGGAATACGCCGCGCCGGCCCACGTGATGGCAAAGACTAGAAGCGGGACGGCTGCCGCTTGAATCTGAGCGATCCGTCGTCGTCTTCGCAGAACGCGGGAAGCTTCCCGCAAGACTTGCTGCCGGAGTGCGGACGACGGGGTGACGCGCGGCGCTCCGCTGCTGATCAGCAGCTCTTCCAGCCGTGCCGTCTGAACAGGTTCAAGGCATTCCTGGGGATTCATGACAAATCCTCCACCAGCGGCTGCAAGAGCCGCGATAGTTTTTCCAGAGCGTATCGATACCGACTAGCCACCGTGTTGGGCGATGCTCCCACGACTTCCGCGATCTCCAGAAACGTCATCCCCTCCCAAATCTTCAGCACGACGACCTCCATTTGCTCGGTTGGAAGGTCCTCCAGCGAAGCTTGCACCTTTCGTTTCCACTCGTCTTCTTCGCATGGCGGAGCGACGCAGGTTTGTTCGAGTTGCTGCGGCAGCGGACGAGCCCGTTTCCGCCGGGACAGAAGACGCAACGCTTCATTCCGCAAGATGCGCAAGCAGTACGCGTAAGGATACTGAGAATCCGCGACGCGCAGCGGCTTCTCGGCGATCCGGACCATGCAGGCCTGCAGCGCGTCTTCGGCGTCGTGGCGGTCGCGTAGCAGTGTCAGGGCGTAGCGCAGGAACCGTTCGGACAGAATGTCGTATAGCCGTTCGAGAGCCCTCACGTCGCCGGCACCGAGTCGTCGGGCCAGACGGACAACGCTGAGAACGACCGAACCGTCCGCGGACGCCGTCTCGCTGCGGAGTCCGATCCCGGCTGTCTTGGGGGCCGTTTTTCCCTGTTTCTCAGCCGATTCTTGTACTGACGGACCGGGAGCCCCGAGCGGCCGCTCAGCGCACCGAACCGCTTCGGCCGGTTCGTCGCAGATTGGTAAGACGCTGGCCAATTCCAGATAGGTCATATTCAGGGCCCTTCTGGGTCCGCATGGCTCCCTTCCCATAGATGCCGGACGGAGTGGAATTTGTCTACCCGATTTCGTAAAAAGCGAGGAAAGGTGGAGGTCCGGGGCGCCGGCGTCGGCTCGCACCCGGGTTGCGCCGGATTGGCGATCATGGCGGGCGGTTTCGGAGTGCGGTGTTTGACATCGCTTTCATTTCCCATTTCCCGTCGCTTCCTGCTGAGTTGTCGAAGTCACGCAAATGGCAAACCAAAGCGGCGTCGAGCTGCGGCGTTCCAGAAGTTCCAGACATGACGCGCTCCACATCCACGCGCGAAGATTCGATGAGGCAAAACACGGAGGGAACCGGGATGGCGACTGACGACCAGCCGGACGCGGCTGACTTGACTGAGCCAGCCACTTCTCGAGCTGAAGCTCTGGAGCAGCTCCGTTGGAAAAAGTTTCGGGTGTTGGACGATGGGTTTGTGTGCCTTGTCGACGTGATGGGCGATGATGCGGCCATCGTCCAGGCGGCTCGCGTCAGCTACGGAGCGGGCACTAAACGGCTCTCGGACGACCGGACGCTGATTCGCTACTTGATGCGTCATTGGCACACGACTCCGTTCGAAATGGCCGAGCTAAAGTTCCTGGTGCGGGTGCCAATGGATTGCTGGCGTCAATGGGTCCGGCACCGCACGGCCAGCATCAACGAGTACAGTACGCGGTATTCCGTCGCGATCGACGCCGCTCTGACGACAGCACCCGACCAGTGGCGAAGGCAAGCGGAGACCAACCGTCAAGGAAGCGGGGAGCCGCTGCCGGTCGAGGTCGGTCGGGAGCTGACAGAGGCCGAGCGTCGTCTGCAGGAAGAAGCACGCCGAGTTTATGAAGAGCGGCTTCGGCAGGGTGTGGCTCGCGAACAGGCGCGGAAGGACCTGCCGCTTTGCACCTACACCGAAGCCTACTGGAAAATCGACCTGCACAACCTGTTGCACTTTCTGCGGCTCCGGTTGGAGCCGAACGCTCAGCAGGAGATTCGAGCTTACGCCTGCACGATTGGGTACGAAATCGTCAAGCCGCTGTTCCCGGTGGTGTGGGAAGCCTTTGAGGACTACCGACTGAACAGTCTGACACTCACCCGCCTGGAACGAGA
>JAADHY010000494.1 GCA_013151585.1 Planctomycetota bacterium | reverse complement strand
CAAGCAGCATCTGGACGTCGTCGCCGAGATCGCCTCGCGCCTGAGCCTAGCCACCCTCTGACCCAAAAACGTACGCTAAACGCGTACCTTGCTAGTGCAAGGCCGCAATCAAGAAAACCATTACTCTGTCAACGGAAAAAGTTGGGATCATGTTTTGTTGTGGTGTGGGTATCTCGCCCGCCAGCACCAGCCGAGACGGCTGCACCACAATCAACTTCAACCCCAACTTCTCGCTGTGACAAACCATTATTCTGTTCTTGTCTTGCTTTCGTTGCTGACGTTGTTGGCGTCGGCAACAGGCGCAGGCTGCCTCTCCCACGGAGCCCGCAGGACTCGTCCCCGGCGGGGAGGTGTCGTTCAACTCCCTTCCCGTAGAACTCTCGCGTGTGCTTGAAAAACTCGCCCGCATCGCACACGCCAACACGCTGAGGCTCTCACCAAAGGCTTCACCTCTGTTGGCACCTCCGCGGGCACGCAGTTGGGAATCGCCTTGTGGTGGGCGGCGTCCGATCCACCGCGCTTCCGCCGACTTGGATCCAAGGCGGCAGAGGACGGCCGCATTCCGAAAGTTCCCCAAAGGAGGGGGCAAGAATTCTCCGCGCTTTGGAACTAATGAGGGTCTAAGAGCCTGCTGCCGCGGCCCTGCGCGACGAGGTTTCAAAGCAAGACCTACTGTTTGCGGCACTTCCAGCTCCTTCGCCCTCAGCAGCATGCAGTCCCTTTGCCACTCTCAGCGGGCGACCGCGGACCGGGGACGTTCAGGCGGCTCACTGACTATGTCACATTGGCGGAGGCTGACTTCTTGGGTTGACCCGTGTGATCCTTCTGTGACTTTGTCTGGGACTTAGGCTGCGGCTGAGCGGGCTTCGGCTTTTTCATGGCTGGCTTTTTCGGCGCGGATTGGGCCTCTGGCCCGGACGCCGTCGGCTTCGACTTCGAAGAGGGACGCTCTTTTTTCGGAGAAATCTGCTTGGGGACGCCGGCGGCTTGGGGCTTTTCGGCCGCGGGCTTCTTTGAAGGATTTGAAGGAGCTTCGCCTTCTATCTCCTCAAGCAATTGCCACAGGCCTTCTCCTCGACCACCGCGGCCACGGCGCCAGCCTCGACCGTGCCGTCCCTGCTCTTGACCGTCCGCCGACGACTCCTTCGGACACACGTCCCCGTCGCCGGAGCGACGGCGCTCGCAGTGTTTGCCCTCCGGATCGCTTTCACAACGGCCGTCTGGTTGCCGGCCATCCCGGCTGCATTGTCCATCGTCGCAAGACCTCCCACCGTGGCCACCGCCCATTCGCTCGCGGCACGCCCGTTTTTCGCCATGCTGCCGTTCCGCCTTTCGTTCACGGCACGATTCTCCGCGGCCCTGGCCTCGCCGCGCGCCGTGGCCGCCGCCCCACTCGTGGCTACCTCGACCGCATCGACCGTGTCCACCGCCATGGCGGCCACCGCCACGTCCGTAGCGACCGCTGCCGTGTCCGCTGCGTCCGCTTTCAGAACCTGCACACCGGTCGCCCTTCTTCTCATCACAGTCGCCGCCCGAAGAATCGGAGGCCGAGCAACGTCCGCCGGCCCGTTCGCCTCTGCGGCCTCGTCCGCCTTCCCTGCGACACCCGCCGTGACCTCTTTCTGCGTCACAACTTTTTCTTTCGGAGTTCCGCTGGGCGTCGGCCTCGCCCTCATCAGAGTCGGCGCGGTCGACCGACAGGGCCAGCCACCAAGGTCCGCGGCCGCCTTCGTATCGGCCGGCGCCCGACCCGCGTCCGGAACGCCAGCCGCCTCGTCCCCGTCCAGGAGCCGACGCCAGCAGCATGGGCAACTGCGGCTGCAGCTCTCGGAGTACCGTGCGCGGCGAAACGCCCTTCCGAGAAGCGACTTGCTGAACCGTCTGGGTCGGTTCGACCGGACCGTAGCCTTTCGCGTCAAGCGTTTGGATCAGTTCTTCGGCGGACTGACCGTACTGGGAAGCCAGCTCAGCCAAGGTCAATTCGGCAAGACGTTCCTGGGGCAAGCGGCGGGTCAGCTCTGACCAATAGCTCTTGATGTCGAAACGCCAATCAAGCGGTTTCTGAAATGGTGACCATCCGGCGACTGTCCCCGTCACCACCACTCCCAAGGCCAGCGACGCCAACGCCAGCTCCGCCTTTCGATGAAGCCCTTGCTGGGACCGTCGCCGGATGTACGACCAAAAGACCTTCCAGTTCAACACCAAATGGACGGCAGCCGCGATCAGGAACAACAAGCTGGCGTTGATGTGCAAGGCGTCCCAGGTGTCTTTGTCCAATCCGAACGCGGTCCAGCCCGCGTCGTACGCGTCGCGGCACCGGGGAGAGGCGTAAAGAATGACACCGGAAACCCCCATCACGATCAGTAGACCGGCGATACAAAACGAGGTCAGGCTCTTGGATGAGAACCGGGTTTTGGTCGGGGGACGGTTGATTTCCATTGGGCGTCTCCTTTCGAAAGGCTTTTATAGGGTGAGTCTGGTATGAGCACGAACCTCTGGGTCCACGTCTCGCAAACTGGGTGCCGAAACGACGGTTGGGCGCAAGATGTGCGGACCAGCGCTTTGTGGAGGTCCAGATCGTTGCGAGTTCGTGGCTCGGCCGCATGGCTAACGGCCTGCGATGAGCTGAGACGATCTGTCGGCGGTGCGAAAAGTGATCACGCTGTTGATGTCGAGGACTGTGCAAGATTTGCGCACACGTCACCGCTGGAGAAAGAGGCTGTTGAGTCGCGGGAGACAAAGTGCAAGAATCCAAGCAGCCCAGAAGTCTTGATTTCGTTTTGTGTCGGTCCGGCTTCTGGCAGAGAGGGCGGAAAGTGGGCTTTTTCATGAGTTGGCGCAAGTGGGGTGTCGTCATCGGGGTCTTGGCCGTTTGGGCGACGGTGGCCGCATGGCAATGGCATGAGTATGTCCACGAATGCCAGTTGATCCGAGCGACACTCAGTCGGCAGGCTCGGTCCATCGCCCAAGCGCTGATCGGCGGCATGCGATCGCATCGGCGGATGGGCAGGTTTTTCCAGGATCAAGTGCAAAAAACGTTGGAAGAGATGGTCCGCTCGCCAGCGATCTTGGCCCTGGGCATCGCCGACGGGCAAGGGCGGTTGGTGTTGCAAGCCGGGCGAAAGGACCTGCTGTCCCGGTTGCCTTCTGATGGCGAATCGTGGACGCCGGACAGTTTTCAACTTGTGGTGCCGTTCGAGCTCCGGTCCGAACCCCCCGGGCCGGGTCATCCGTGGGGTGGTCGAGGTCGTGGTCGTGGCGGCGGAATGGGCGAACTTCTCGGGTTGGCCCCAGAGACCCCGTTCGGGCAGGGAGGACGCTTCCGCGCTCTGCTCGTTCTGGATCGAGCCGACACGGACGCCCAGTGTCTTCGGGCGGCCCGGATGCGAGTCGGAGTGGTCGCGTCAGCCGGATTGGTGTTGGCCTGTCTAGGCGCCGTCTGGGTGGCGACCTTGCGATTGACGGAAAGCCAGTCGCAGGCCCGCATGCTCGAAACCGAAGCGCGGCACCTGCGTGAACTGGCGGAAGCGGCCAGTGGGCTGGCCCACGAAATCCGAAATCCGCTC
>JAADHY010000770.1 GCA_013151585.1 Planctomycetota bacterium | reverse complement strand
CCTGTTTGGGGGGCAATGCGCCCCACCCGGACTTGTGACCGATGTCTTTCTCGTCGACGCGTCCCGGGGCCGGCGCACCCTTGATGACACTATCTTGAGCGGGACCGGACGACTGATTACTGTTCCCGCCCGCCATGCCCGTGCTGCTGGAAGCGGCGTTCGCCTGATCTTGTATCCGCTTGATCAATTCGTCCAGAGCCTCGACGATCTCCTCTTCGATCTTTTGCACTCGGCTGCCGGCTCGAGCCAGGCTGAGCCGCCGTTTGACGTCGTTCATTTTTCGGGCGATTTCGTCCAACGACTTTTGGCGGAATTCGACCAGGTCGTATCGCATCAGCCGAGCGACGCTGGCGTAGCGGTCGGGGACCGATACCGTGTGATTCAACAGTTGGTCGAGCGTGGCCAGCGCCTCCGACTTCTTCAGCAACTGATGTTCGCACACGGCCCGGTAGAAAAGCAGAGTCGCCGGATCGATGACGTTCTCCAGTGGAATCTTTTCAAACTGGTCCATCGCCTCGTCGTACAAGGCGGCCTGCGTCAAAAAGCGAGCGAGATATAGCCGCACATTGGCCACGACAAACTCATCGCGGCCGGGCTCGTCGAGCAGGTCGGCGTCCGGGGCGACTGGTACCGGTTCCGCAAACCGGCACTGCTGAACCAACTTGTCGATCGCTGAGTCGCACAGCGCGAAGCTGCGTACGGCTCGATCGAGTAGCTCGATCGGTTCAGGGGCCTCATCGTTCCACGCCCAGAGCGCCCCGACTTTCTCGAGCACCGCTCGGTCGGTGACACCAGATTCGGCGACCCAGGCCATCACGCGGTCGCGGACGTCTTCAGCCGTCATCGGCGCGATGACCGTCTTTTTTGCTGCGGCGTCGCCCACCGCTCCGACCATCATCGGCCCGATCGTCAGCAAGCAAACCGCCAGCGTGTTGGCCATATTTATCCTTTCGCTTCTCTTGTTGCCAGGCTCTGCCTGCGAACGTGCTGGCCCGAGGCTTTGCCTCGGATCGTGCCAGGACAGGCAGCAAGCCCGCGCCACGTCGCTTCTCAGTCAGCGATTCCGCCCTGTCACCAAATCATACGTTGCTTGCTGCACACGAGCCTGTCGCTCGGCCAGTTCCTGCAACTGCTGCACGATGTCCGGATCGGTGGCCTGGTTTCCTTCGATGAGGTTGCCCAGTCGCTTGGTACGGCGATTGATCCGGACTTGCAGTGTTCGCAGCATTTTGAGCTCGGACAGCAAGTCCACCAGGGGCGGTTCGCCGTCTTGCGGTTGCTGAGCTTCCTGCTGCTGTTGCTGCTTTTCTTCCAGCTTCTGGAGTTCCTTTTCCAGGGCGTCCAGGATTTCCTCCAGCGCGTCGATGATGTCCTGCTCGATCGATTGCGTCAATGCGCCGACCTGCGCCCGTTCCAGTCGACGCGTCACTGTGTCGATGTCCTGCCGCAAATCTTCGACCGCCTGAGGAAAGGCGACCGATGAGCCTTCTTCACGCAGTAGGGCCAAGGCTTTGTCGGCCTCTAATCCGATGGCGTTCTCGTCGAACGACAGCTTCCGGGCCCGCTCCCGATGACTCACGCTGCGGTCCGCTTCCGGAACGGCGTTCAGCTCGACCGTCTTGTGATAGACCAACTGCTGCATGGCGAGCATCTTCCGGAACCGAGCCTCCAACGCGGTCAACAGGATGCCGCGTTCTTCTTCGCGGAGCTGTCGCAGGATTTCTTCCAGTTTATCTTTCGCCTCGACCAGCTTCCGGATGGCCTCATCTTGATGGTCCGAGGCTTTCTCTCGCTGCTGTTTACGCAGCTTTTCCAAAGCCTGTTTCATTTGTTGATAGGCCTGCTCAAGCTGCTCCCGGCCCGGCGTCTTTGGCGTGTCCCCAGGCGACGGCGTCTGCGACGGAGACGGCTGAGCTTGTGAAGACGGCGACTGTCCCCCCGACGATTCGGACGGCTTCGCATCCTGACTGTCTTGATCGCCGCTGGGCGGATTCGGTTCGGCCCCATCGCTCGGTTGGCCCTGTTGCGGCGTTTTGGTTTGGTCCGATGACGGGGCGTCGGATGGCGACTTCGAATCGCCTGAACCAGACTGATCGGACTTCGATTGGTCCGACTCGCCCGACTGCGACTGGCTCGATCGGTCCGTGTCGGAAGAGGATTGGCCCTCCGTCCCCGGCTGGTTCTTGCCCGCGCCGTCGTGCTGTTTGATCTCGTCGAGCAACTGGCCGGTGCGCTCAGCCACCTTTTCTTGCTTTCCCGCCGCGCGGTCCGTTGCCTCGCCCCGCTCATTTGTCGCGCGAGCGTCTTTTTCCTGGCCGATCAGCCGGCTGACTTCTTTCAGCAGTTTCTTGAGTCGTTCGCGTTCGGCCTCCAGCGCACTGCGACGGTCCTCACTTTGCAATAATTCCAGCAATGCCTGGAGACTCTTGACCAAATCGCCCTGGCGATCGATGGCGTCCCCAAACTGACCTCGCGCCAGAAGCGACACGATGGTCGTCATCTGGTGTTGAATTTTTTTCTCTTGGCTCTCGCCGATCGCACGGATAAGAAGCTCGGCCCGGTCTGGGTCCGTCTTGCGAAGGTACTCGGCCAATTGCAACAACGTGTTTTCGAATCGCCGAAATCGGATCGCGATCGCCTCTTGGCGGGTCGACAGGGGGACATTCGACTCCACCGAGCCGGCTGACTGCTGGCCATTGCCTTCGCCTGAGCCGCTTGGTTCGGGGTTTTGCGCAACCTGAGCTGCCGCAGCGAGGGGGCCCAGCAGCATCACCGCAAGCAGGCCGCCCAGGATTCCGACAAATGCGTTCCGTCCGTTCATAAGCTCCTCTCGGGGCTGCCACCCCTTTGACTTGGTGCCGGGTCATCATCGTGCAGGGTCACCGCACGCAGCGAGCCGAACGCTCGCACGTGGCCACTCCGTATTATCGCGTTTCCGCCGCCACGGGAAAGCTCAATTCGGGCGAGAGTCGGTAGATCTGTCACCGAGAGCCGACGCATCTTGCATTGGCACGGTCAGCAGACCGGTGGTTGAACCGGTTGTTTTCGTGCTAATCCGTCGGCGGGCAGCGCCAGCGGACCACTTCGATGTGGAAGTCCTGGGCGCGCCAGCCGCCGGGGCCGGCGTAGGAGTAGGCTGTCACGAGCGTGCCGTCGTCAAGCTGCACGGTCGGGCCGAATCCGCCGCCGCTGATCGAATCGTCCGGCGTTTTGGTATCGAGCATGATCCGATCGTGGCGGAAGTCGAACTGGAAGCCGTCGTCGGTTTCGCGGCCGAGCACACAGCGCACGCCCAGCGGGCGCTGGTTCGGCGGCACGGCCGCTCGCAACGTGAAGGTCATCAGTAGTCGGCCGTCCCGCAGACGCAGAATCGCCGGATACATCTCGCCGTAGTAGCTGCCCAGCTCTTCCATCCGCCAGTTGCGGCCGCCATTATGTGAACGGAAGAGGACCAGCCGTTCGTACTGATCCAGCTTCTCTTGCGGAATCTTCGTGCCGGGGATCGGCGGGAACAGCTTTTGGTCCGGAACAGGCCGAGTAGGTCGCCGTTCCGCGCTTCCCAGAAGACCGTCTCGCCCATGATCGGCCACCACAGCCGGTTTGTGTCGACGCCGGCGAACCGGCAGGCGAGCGACTTGTCCCAAGTCCGGCCCCGATCGCGCGAGCGCCACAGGTAGGCCACGCCTTTCGATGCAGCCACGCCGAGGATCACCGTGCCGTCGCGCAGCTCGAGCACGTTGCGGCTGGTGACGATCGTTGCCTTTTTCGCCGCACCGGGCACGTCCTCCCAGCCGATCTTCATGCTGTGCCATGTTCGGCCGCCGTCGGTCGAGCGATGCAGCAGGCTGTAAACGTAGCCTTCCTTGTTTCGCACGTCTTGTTTGAGAAAGTGCGTGGTGATGAGCAGCGTGCCGTCGCCCAGCACCGAGAAGTACGGTTCGCGTCCGAGCAGCGGCAGCACTTGCCGTTTCGACCAGGTGCGCCCGCCGTCCCGGGAGCGCCAAAGGAGCATGTCTTCGCGGATGCCGCCGTCAACCGGCCGGTGCGAGGCGTCGAAGGCCACAACGAGCAGCTCGCCGCTGGGCAACTTGGCGATGCACGGCTTGTAATCGCCTTTCCGGCCCAGCGCGATCCGTTCGCAAGGGATCTTCGGTGGCAACTGTTTCGGGTTGCGGACTTGGATCCAGTCTTGGACCGGCTGCAGACCCATTTCTCCCGCTGATGCCATACAGCACAGCGCAGCAACGGTGCCAAAGGTTCCCAAAACAACTGCCGCATAGGTCGCGCTCGTAACGGTCACGGGTTTCATCGCAGTCACTCCTAGGCGATTTGGCTGAGATGAAAGCTTGCTAACGTACGCTCTGGTGAGCGTGTCAGAGCTTGTCGCAGGCCCGCTCGAACATTACCGCCTCGCGATTGGCCATGTCAATCGGTCGCGAGCCGGCCCTTGCTTTGGAGCCAATTCTATCTGGACAGCAGACGAACGAAACGCCCTGAGGTTCACCTTCGCCGTCTGTCGAAGCAGTGCTATAATGCATATTGTGTCGAAGTCAGCAGCGAAGGCGCGAGCGTGGCCGATCACCCGAACAAACACATTCGAGAAGCGATTCGCTATGCGGAAAGAAAGGGTTGGACTGTTTTGAAGGCCGGCCCGCGCGCCCATCTGTGGGGAACGCTGTATTGCCCACATCAGGGACGTGACGGATGTAGAATCCGCGTCATGTCTACGCCCCGGAACCCGGAAGCACATGCGCGCGACATTCGGCGAGATGTTGACCGGTGCCCCCACTAGCGAAACACGTAGCGAGGAGTGGTCATGAAGGTGCATGAATTCACGTTGGTGCTCACCGCCGAGCCTAACGAGGACGAAGCGGATAAGATGTATGCGATATTCAATGATGGAACTCTTTCGACGGTTGCGGGTGTGCCTCAGATACACGTCCACCGCCAGGCCAGTTCGTTGGAAGAAGCGATCCGGTCAGCGATTGCCGATGTCCGTTCCGCAGGATTCGATGTGGATCGTGTCGAAATAGAGCCGAAGGCTGTGTTGCAGTCGCCTTGAACTTGCGCGCGTTTGCGTTTAGCCGGGTGCGTTCATGAGGGAATGCTATGTTCGCCCAACTTCGGTTGAACGCGAATCGAAGGCCGGAGTGCAGTTGTTCGGTGCCTCGTCGGTCGGCCTGTTGAGCCCGACGCGATCGCCTTGGGTCGCGATCGAACCAGGCCGAGATAGACACAACAGGGTTGATAGGAGACGCGCAAGCTCGAATCGTGTAGTTCGGTTGCGACTGGAGGCAGCGTTGGGAACCGTCCGCCGGCGCTTTCGTTCAGCAATCATTTGCCGTAGAACCATGCGATGGGAATGCGCGCCACGTGCAGGCCGTCGCGTGCGTGGTAGGCCATAATGGCCAAATCCTTGTTAAGGAACTCAATGCACTGGTATCCGAAATCGTCTTCCGGGTCGCGTACGATGTACCGCAAGTGGGTAAACGTCTTTCCTTCATCTTTGGAAATGGCGGACGACAAGGCGCATCGCCGGTGGATCTTGGGGTTCCGCTTGTCGATGGATTTCTCGCTGACCCACACGAAGAGCAGGTCGCCGGTGG
>JAADHY010000524.1 GCA_013151585.1 Planctomycetota bacterium | reverse complement strand
GTCTCCGCCGTCCACCTCGGAGGAAAGGATCTCACGCAACGGTTTGCTGTTATTCTCGATTTTCGTTTGTCGCGTTGAATTCACCATTTGAGTTACTATGTTCGCGTTGGACATCTCCGCCACGGACTTACCGAGCGAGATGGATACCTGGCTCAATTCCTCAAGACACGAGGGCGCCCGAATTTGTCGTTTGAGCAAAAGCGTCCTCGCTCACACTCCTTTCCCCGCGGCCATTCCGGCTGGGAGCGGAGTGAGAGGCTCTCGGACGACGGACCTCGACCGATCATGACGAAGAAGCTGAGTCGCAAACGAAGAAAGCTGGCTGATTGGCTCGCCAGCGAGGGCACGCCGGTGTTCCTTTTGGACGCGGCTCGCCGAGTCGTCTTTTTTGGCGCCGGATGCGAGCGACTGACAGGCTGGGCGGCCGAAGAGATCGTCGGGCTGGTGTGCGAGTACACAACCGACGGCGATCCGACCGCACCGCGGATGCTTACGGGAACGCTCTGCCCGCCGCCGGAGGTGCTGCAAGGTCAGGCCGTTCAAGTCCCGATTTACCTGCCTCACAAAGCAGGCCGAACCGAAGCACGTCTGTTGCACTTTTTCCCGCTAAAGGATGAGGCGGGAAAGGTCCAGGCCGTCCTTGGGATCGCCACGGCGCTCCCAGAAGCCAAGACCCGTGTTGAGCCAACGCTGGCGCAGCGGCTTCACGCAGAGCTCGCTGCCTTGCGACTTTCGCTCCGTCAACGATTCACCCTTTCCTCTCTGGTGGCTCGCAGCGACACGATGCGGCGCGTCTTGCGGCAAGTCCAGCTAGCCACGCAGTCGGAAGTGCCTGTCCTGTTGGTCGGCGAGTCGGGGACGGGCAAAGAACATGTGGCACGCGTCATCCACTCGGAAGGCCCGACGAAGACGCGGGCCTTCGTGCCTTTGGATTGCGAACTCCTTCCGGCGGAACGGCTGGAGGAAGCGGTCCAGCGAGCACTCCAGGGAGAGCATCCTGAAACCGCAGCAGCCGGCCTCACGCCCGGCACGTTGTATCTGGCTCACGTGGAGCGGCTGCCTCGGGAACTCCAGCAGCGCGTTGCCGACGCGTTCGGCGCCGACGCGGCGCAAAACCGTCACCACCTGCGGTTGATCGCCGCGACTGATGCCGATCCTCGGAAGGCCAGTGAAGAAGACCGCCTACGGCCGGACCTGTTCCACTTGATTACGGCCCTAACCATCGAATTGCCGCCTCTGCGAGATCGGCCGGAAGAGCTGCCTTACCTGGCGCAGGCTTTCGTCGAGAGCCTCAACCGCGACTCGGAAAAACAAGTGAGCGGCATTTCCGACGGCGTGCTCGAGCAGTTTCGCCGATACAACTGGCCGGGGAATCTCGACGAGCTGCGAGTGGTCGTGCAGGAAGCGTGGTCGGCCTGCTCCGAAGCATCGATTCGCACGGCGGACCTCCCTTTCCGCTTTCGGACCGGTATGGACGCGCAAACTGTGGGCCCGCCCCGGCGGCTGTTGCCGATGCCGCTCGAGGAATATCTGGCCACCGTCGAAAAGGAGCACATCCAGCAAGCGCTGGAGCGGTGCCGCTACAACAAGACGAAAGCTGCCGAGCTGCTTGGGATCACCCGTCCCCGTCTCTATCGGCGCATGCAAGCCTTGGGAATCGAAGACCGCGAAGGCTAATGGGCGTCCGAGAATCGCGTGCTCTTTCTGTAGGATGGACATCCCTGTCCGTCGCCTTCTTGACGGGCTAGAAAGCCCATCCTCCTACATCTCGAGCCGCACAACTTATTTTCTGACGGCTCCTGAGCCGCAAAACGGACGGTGCCGTTCGATTGCAAACCGCTCCGCGCTCGTCGCTCTGTCGACGCGTTGATCGCGTGACCAGCCGGCGTCAACCGCTTGTTCGCACACGGCGTCTTACATCTGTCTCGAGCACGCCAAAGGTTTGCTCGTGACGCTGGAGCGCCATCGACAATGCGCCCAGCAACCGCTTGGCCGTGTAGTGATTCATGATGATCCGCTGCGAGACCTTCACGGTGATCTCGCCCTGAGCGTACGGATTCGGATTGAGACCCAAATCGAGAATCAATTCCTCAGGCGTGCTCGATACCCGACAGAAGTTCGCATAGCCGGCGGCAACATCGGAATCGTCCACCCGCAGCGTCTGCTGCACCTGCCCCGCCGCCGGCGCCGTCCCGGCAGCCTGCTCCGACTGCTGCTGCGTTTCTTGCGCGACCTGCTCTGATGCCTGTTTCTTCTCGTCTTTCGCCACGACTGAATCTCCTTTCGTTGCGATTACCCTGGGAAAACACCAACGCAAATGCAATTGTCAGCGGAACAGACCTCCGGACAGTCAACGTCCGCTTGAAAAGCTCGATAGGACGGCCGTTGCCGGGACGTGCTGAGCCGTCCGACCAGGAGTCGCCGGAATTCGCAAGCGGCTCCGAAACAGAACTCAGGTCCACCGGACGGACAAGGAACTGCGGAGCTTAACGGCTGAACCGTCCCCGATCAATGCTCACGTGCTGAATCTTCCAGTCGCTTCCTAATGTGAGACAGCCCCAGGCGCCCGACCCCGCAGCCACCGTGCAACATCGAGTGCCGCCCGAGATCATGTCCATACAAGTCAGCTCGCCGTCCCGAGCGAGCTCGGTCGAGTTCGTCCGACGACGCTAGCCCAGCCGAACCCATTCGCGGTCATGTGAAAGGCGGCTGATCGCTCGGGGCGCGGGCACGGTTCGTCCTGCGGCCGAGCGACTGTTACGTCACGATTTTGTTTGAACATCCGCGATGCCTTGCGGATGGCAAAACCGAAAAGGCCTTCCATGCACGCGGGCGAAGAGTCGATTCAAGAGGAATCGGCGGGCAAGTTGGGCGGGCTTTTCGGCTTTGAAACCACTTCGAACACTCGGTCCAAGACGACGTCGACCAGGCTCGGATGCACGCCCAGAGGGCGGCAGATCGAGAACGCGACGTTGGGATGACGACGCTGCAATTCCCCCCAGAGCCGTTCAACATCGTTCAACCCGTGCGTTCCGCTGAAAAGGAAGTAAGGCAGAAGCAACACGCGGGTGGCTCCGGCCTGGACACACCGTTCCGCCGCCTCTTCGACCGTAGGCCGCACCACCTCCAGAAACGCGATTTCGACGCGTTGGAAGGGGATACGTGCTTGCACTTGCCGAGCCAGCTCGGCGAACTCTTCATTGGCTGAAGGCGAGCGGCTGCCATGGGCAATCAGCAGGACGGCCGTTTGGAGGTTGTCGTCCGGGCAAGGATGCGAGTCGTGTGCCATGGGATCAGGCGATGGATTGCGGTCCGAGGAACAGAGCGGCCAAGATGAGACGGGTGGAGATACAAACCAAATCCGGTGATCGATCGGTTGGAGCCGATCTTGGACTGCACGATTTCATCGTCCGAGATGGCGGCACTGTCTTTCAGTATTGCGAATCCAACGATGATCTTCCAGGCAGTGCCGCAGGCCAATCGAGTCGGGCGTGGCCAGATTTTTTGGCGGGCTTAAGTGCTGGTGGCGTTTTGGGTTGCCCAGTAGCGTTGCCATTGGTCGTTATCCATCAGCGTC
>JAADHY010000061.1 GCA_013151585.1 Planctomycetota bacterium | reverse complement strand
AAACAATGCCTTCCGCGCATCGACAAGCCGCGGCGCGATCGTCCGGGCAATCCGCTCGAGTCGGTCGAGTCGCTTCCCGTACGCGCACAGAGCGTCACAGTCAATACCGTCTGCCCGTTTCAGTTCCTCAAGCAGCGCCCGTGTGCGGCGCAGGACCACGTCGGTCGGATCGCGGTCGGAATCGAAGATCAGAGCATCACGGCGAAGTGTCTGCCGTCGGATCTCCGGCCTCCGATACCAGTCGCGTCGCTGGAGTTCCCCGATGAGATTCGCCCATTGCTCCCGCCACTCCGCTTTCATGTCCAACGTCGTGCATTCGGCCAAGAACTCTCTGACGGGCCGAAGGCCGAAGTGGACACGGTCGCGCAGCGCGGCGTACTGGTCCACCAGCTTTACGACTTGTGGTCGAGCCTGGTCGGGGTTGCGAAGCAAAGGTTCGCGCAGCTTCCGCCACCGCCCATCGAGACGCTCCAGTTCTCCGAACAAGGCGTCTGGAGTGTAGACACATTCGCCGGCGAATTGCCGGGCGATCTGTTGAGCCGAATCTCGAAAGGTGTCCAGACCGCGGAGCGGCTCGAGGTCCTTTTCCCAGTCTGTCACGGTGCAGTAGAGTTGCAGCCAGCGAGGGTCATCGGGTGGAATGTTCTCGCGCTGCAACTCCGCAAGCTGCGCGCGAAACGGAGCGGTAATCAACTCGGCAATCGCGCAGTCAGATTGCATCCGGTCCAGCACCAGCCGAATCAAGGCGCGGTCGATTTGCGTATTCGTGCTGTTGAACCAGTCCAGAGGCGTGATCAGCTTGGTCTTGCCGCCGTTGGGGTCGGTCAGCCGCAACTGCGACCAGTCTCGCCGCACCCGCTGTTCATAAACGGCAAATTGTGGATCGGCCACCCGCATCCGCCTGAGCGCCAGGTCCACAGCATGGACTGCCATGTCGCTCGGCCCGGCCACACGCCACCGCCGGTAGCGCCTCCGGGACACCAGCATCGTCTCCGGCCAGGTATCGGCCTTCTGGAACACCTGATGCCACGCGAGCGTCCCGCCCCGATCCTGCGCCGAAGTGGGGCGCAGCCCAAGCAGAGTGCCACTCGCCAATCCGGCGGCCACTACAACCGGAAGCGCAATACGCCTTTGGTTGAAAAACTTCGTCAAGATGCCTGTTCCGGTACTCGTCATGAGCCGGTCGTCCGCTGTCGTGGCCCCTTCAGGAACGCACTGGTCGTCCAGCTCGAACCACTTTTCGCCCCGTCCGGTCTGTCCGCGAGTGGTTGCCGTTCCCCCGTTTGAGCTTCGGAACGGCGCGCCAGACACACTCTACCTGCGATTGCCGCGAGCCTCCAGTCCGTCAGACGGCACCCGACGGCCGATCTGCACGCACCAATGCCACGGCAGCCAGCGAAGGCAAAACGCCTTTGGCCAGTTTTGCACGACGAGGCTCTCCGCCCAGCCCGAGTCGTGCGCGATGCGAATGGTTTCGCGAGTCCTTGTCGAGTGGCCGTTCGAAGGGTAGCCTGAAGTGGTTCGAGTGGCTCTGGCAAAGCGGTCGGTTTTCAAAGCGGGGTTCCGGCGACGGCGAAGTCGGCCGAGGCGGCATTTTCAGACAGAGGCTCTTGCATGAGCAAGGTCATACGGCCTCGGGCTGGCGCAAATGCATCGAGAGGAAATCCACCCGCTCGCGTCTGACAGCCGCTGGCTGAGGGAGCGGGCGAGCAAGCGGAGCGTTCTGTGATGGCAAGAAGCAGGTTCGTGACACGGCGAGGTTTTCTCGGAACTTCAGCCGCGATTGGGATGGCGGCGGCGGGCCGTCGATATCTAGATTTGCGGTGCGACGCGGGTCAAGGGGCGGAAACGCAGCCGGCTTCGGACGTGCCGGTCGCCTGTTCAAAACGCGGCCCCGTCATCGACTGCCATGCCCACCTGGCTCACCACAGTCGGCGTGACCATCGCGACCGGGACCGCAAGCTGATCGAAGCAGCGGATAAGTTGGGCATCGATCAGCTTTGCTGCTCGATTCTCACGCCGCGCCGACCGGCTACGGCCGAAGGCTTCCGTGAATGCAACACCTGGGTCGCCGAGGCGATGAAGCGGTTCAAGGGCCGCGTGCTTGGCTATTGTTATGTGAATCCGGGATACACGCGGGAGGCCTTGGAAGAGATCCGCCGGTGCGTGGAAGAACGCGGATTCATCGGCATCAAGCTTTACAACGAGTATAAGTGCACCGAGCCGGTCGTGTTTCCCGTCGTGGAGCTGGCCATCGAGCTGCGCGTGCCGATCCTGCACCACGCCGGACACGGGCACTACCCGTTCCCGAATCAGACGCGGATTTCCGATGGCGGAGACCTGGCCGAGCTGGGCCGGCGCTATCCCGAAGCGAGGCTCATCTGTGCTCACATCGGTGGCGGCGGTGACTGGGAATGGACAATCAAGGCCCTGCGGCACGCAGACAACGTGTTCCTGGACACGAGCGGCAGTGTGACCGACGAGGGAATCATCGAGATGGCGGCCCGTGTCCTCGGCGTCGACCGGCTCGTGTTTGGTTGCGACATGTCGATGACCGCCGGCATGGGTAAGATTCTCGGAGCACGGCTTGCCCCCGAGGACAAACAGAAGATTCTTGGCGGCAACATGTTGCGACTTCTCCAAATGCGAGGCTAGCCTTTTATGATCATCGACACGAACGCGTATTTGGGCTTCTACGCCTTCCGACAACTCCGGCACAACACACCATCCGAGCTGCTCCGGCTGATGGACGAAAAGCGGATCGATTTGGCGATGGTTTCCAGCGCCAGCGCGATCACCTATCGCAATGCGCAATCGGCCAATGAAGAGTTGGCGGCGGCCGTGGCATCGCACCGCGACCGGTTGATCCCTTTTGCGGTGATTAACCCGGCTTACGCCGGATGGAAAGACGATCTCAGGATCTGCCATGAGCAGTTCGGAATGAAGGGGCTGCGTCTGTATCCGAAATGGCATAACTACTCGCTTTCGAGCGGCCCGGGCCGAGACTTGATTCGTGAAGCGACCGCTCGGGGCATGGTCATTTCGATCCCGATTCGCGTCGAGGACTACCTACCGCCAGCGGAGTTGGCTAGTCGACGTGCCCGACGTTCCGCTGGATGAGTTGGTCACGCTGGTGCGGGCCTTTCCCCAAGCCCGTTTCATTTTCTTGAACGGCATCGGTTTTAGCCGTTCGCCTCTGGGCCGAAAAGACGGCGGTCTGCCCGCCAACTACTGGATCGAGATATCGCGCCTGAGCGCTTTACTGGCTAATGAAATCGGGGAGCTGGTTTCGCAACTGGGAGCCGATCGCATTGTCTTTGGCAGCGGGATGCCGTTTAAGTATCCGGACCCGGCGTTGCTGAAAGTGAAAGTGCTCGACGCACCGCTTGAGGCGAAGGAGAAGATCCGCAGCGGCAACGCGGCTCGCCTGCTCAACCCGCGTGGATAAACGCGGCGAACCTGCTGGCCAAAGCGATGCAAAGGGCGAGGGAAAGGAGTGACGATATGATGAGCGTAACCCGCGTCCTTCTGGCTGCTGCGGCCGCGGCAGTCTTGCTCTCCTTGCTCTCGCTCGGGCCCGGCGGCCGCGGCAACAGCGCCGACGTGAAGAACCTGGCCCCGAACCCGTCGGCCGAACAGACCGATCCGCACGGGCGGCCGGTCGGTTAGGGGCACTATCGCAACACACCGGCCAAGTGGGGCGCGACGGAGGAGGAATCGTGCACGGGCAAACGGTCGGCATTGTCGAAGATCACCGGGTTCGGCGCGGGCGACTACGCTTGTACGGCCCTGGCGGTCGGCCGCACCGACCCGGCCCATGCCGCTCCCGGCTTCGTCTCAGCCTGCATGCGCACGACCTTTTTCTCCATTTGTCTCCCTTTCACGGGGTCGAAGGCCGAGGTCGTCCTGGAACCAACGGAATCGCACGCAAACACAGCGAAGACGTCCGAGCCGGCCGGTCGCAATCAAAGACTGCCGGCACTGTTCTCGTTCCTTCCTGATTCGGTGGTGCATGGGCCTCACGGGCCGCTCACAGACGCACCCGATACACGTGCTCGGCCAACGGACCGAACTGATCAGTGAAGCGGCCTCGGGCGGCGGTGATGGTGCGGGACTCGTCGACGACCTCGATTTTCGTGCCGGGTTTGAGCCCTTCGACGGTGAAGACGGCTCGGCCGGCCGGCTCGATCGGCTCGTACTGGCGTTTCTTCTGGGGCTCCGGACCCAGGTCGATGTTTTGGGCGAAGATATAAAGGTCGCCGTTGTAGAGCGTCGCCTTGAAATGGCATGGCAGCCCGTCGCCGAGCCTCATCGTGATCTTGACCCGCGCTGGTTCGGCGAGGATGGCCGGGGCGAGCCGGGCCAGGCGCTCGTTTAGGCGCTGCAGTGCGGAGACCATCGGCTCTTTTGGCGCGAACTGCGTGTAGCTCGGCACCCAACTGTGCGTGAAGTAGCCGATGCCGGTAGCACCGCGGATGAGCGCCATCCAAACTTCGGCGCGCATGTGCTGCGGGGTGACTTCGATCTGCTTCGACGGCGTCAGCCAGCGACTGCCCTTGTTCGTCTCGATCCAGGCATAGACCGGCCGCCGCCCAGACAGTCGCACAAGATACTCGGTCATATCAGCGACCCAAGTCAGACGCGACGGATAGCCCCAGCCGAAGATGGGGTAAAAGTCAAAGCCCATGACGTCGGTCGCCGCGATATAGGCCGGATAAAGCCGCTCCCTGACCGCTGGTTTGTACTTCGAGACCTTCGGGAAGAAGTCACCCGTTGAGGTGAGGAACACGGGCCGCTCGGGGTCGACCGCTTTAATCCGCCGGTACGCAGCTTGAACCTTCTCCGGCGGCATGCGTGGCACGAGCCGTGGCGGGCTGAGCAGCACGTTGTGGCCGGTGCTGTCGAACGCCTCCAACTCACCGATCGAGCCCCATCGCTCCTTGCCCGGATAGGCGGATAGCACACGGAGGGTGATCTGCCGGAACGTGGCCGGCTCGGGCAGCTCAAAACGCTGCCGGCCGCGTTTCTTTGCGAGTTGCACCTGAGCGATCTGCTTGCCGTCGGCCAGAAACGCCACGTCTTTCGCGACCGAAAGATTTTTTGAAACGGTGAGCGCGACCGCAACGCTTTGCACGGTGACGGGCCGATTCAGCTCGACCGTGACCTCGGCCCCGACCAGCGGCTCGAGCACCGTCCAACTGCTGAGGTCGCCGTCCACGATCCGGTACAACGGCGTGCGCGGATTGAGTTGCATGCCGGGCTTGGCTCGGACCACCGCGTCGCTGACCCGTTTCGCTATGTCCGGTTCATCCGGATGAATCCAGCCCAGCCGGTAGGGATGATCAACGACCTGCTCGTAGTCGTCGCCGAACTGAACGATCCCGTAAAGCCCGTTTTGGCCCAGCCGGTCCAGAAACTCCTTGTTGCTGAGCCGGCCCCCATTGGCACAGAAGGTGTTCACGGCGATCTTGAGCCCGTCATTGATACGCTCATCGCTCTGCAGCCAGAGCATGATCGGCAGGAACGGCCTGCCATTGACTCGTATTTCCCGGTTCTTGCCAATTTCGACTTTCGTTAGCGGCTGCACTGGTCCGGCAGCCGTGCAGACCGAAACGCAACTTGCCAGGGCGATGGCAACTGCGGTGAATCTGGTTGTGGACATCATCCGTTCCCCTTCCGTTTGAGTTGCCAGGCATTGTCGGTGTTGTTCGAATCGTTCAAGTCGTTCGGTCGCATGAGCCTTCGACAGGCTGCGTCGGGCGGGGCTTCGCCCTCCGTCGCCGGTGGCACAAGCGAGGACGCTCGTGCTACGTGACGCCCCCGTCGCATGGCCTCTACTGGCCAACTTCGACGACAAACCGTTGAGTGTCGGTACCAATAGCTTCTGTGGTCACGGCGAGCACTTTCTCGCGGCCCCAGCTTAGGGCTGTTTCGTCAAGCTTCCGCAGCTCCCGCTCCAGAGTAACGCTGACAACTACCTCTGCTTTACCCGCTGTGTCGGGTATGCCCGAGATCATACCGGTGGTTTCGTCGATCTTGAGCCAGTCGGGCGCGCGCTGCAGCGTGAAGCGCGGCCGCTCGATGTCCCAATAACCGGTCACCAGTTTGCCGCCCACTTCACGGCAGCGCAGGTCGCCGATCGAGCGAATAACGCGCACCTGGTAGCGATACTTATCGCCCACTTTCGCTGCCGCCACGGGCTTGCTGTAAATGAACGGCCTGGGTGCAGTGGCGTAGTCGGACGGCCCGCTCCGATTGCCGCGCTGGTCGACGGCCACCACGCGGTAAAAGGCCCGGTTGGCGTTCGGCAGATCGAGCCCGACGCCGATCACCGCTAGCTGGGTCTTGCTGGTTTCGGCCACGAAATTGGCCGGAAACGGGCTGGAAAGGCCGTGCGGCCGGTCGCCGACGTTGACCTCATACGGCCGGTCGCTGACCGAGAAGCCTTTCTCGTCGCTGCCGTAGACGCGGTACTTGACGGGCCGCCTGCCCACCGGGTTCGGCTTCCAGCGCAAGATGCCGATACCCTTTCTCGGATCGAACTGGACGGTGACATCGACGGGCGGAGCCGGCCCGCGCGGGACAAAGCTCCAAACTTGACTCCACGGTCCCCATACCCCCTTCTCATCCTTGGCACGCACTCGCCAGTAATATCTCCGGTCCGGTGTCAGCAGCCCGACGTAAGGTAGCGTGTACTGGGCCTTACCGCGGTCGGCCGTCCGCGAGATGAGTTTGGCGAAGTTGGGCGAAAGCGGCCATTTCATGTCCGGCCGCTCGGATAGTTCGAAGTGATAGTCCGCGATTTTGTCGCCGTCGGGATCGGTCGGCGGCTTCCAGCGGAATGTGATCGCGGTACCTTCAACCTCGCCGCCGTCGGGCGGGAAGATCGGTGCGGGCGGTGCCGCTGGCGGTCGAGACGCCGATCGTTCGACCCACTCGTGCGTGATACGCACTCGCCGACCGCCGGGGCTCTCGTCCGTGTAGACGAACCGGTTACGCCCCACAACCATGCCGGGCATGGCCAGCGGGGTCATTTGCAGGTCGCCCACGATGGTCAATGCTTTCAGACGCGCGTCGCCTTCGAGCTGGCAGCGCAGGAAAAACTTGTAGAACCCTCCCCACTCGGGCGGGAACTGATAGTCCAAGTTCCCGGTCGTCATGGTCCGCCACTTCTTGCCGTCCTTCGAGAAGGCGACCTTCACGCCTTGGCCAACCAATTCGTACCGGCCGCCGACGAACGGATACGGGCTTTGCATCTTCCAAACGATGATGCCGATCTTGCCGGGTTCCGCGGCCAGTCCCTCCGCCGTCACCCGGATGTTCTCGACCGTCTCGGCACCGCGGCGCCACACGTCGCTCGAGAAGTCCGGCCGGTACTCCCACAGGCCGTTGCAAACCGTATGCGGGTATTTCACCGGACTTCTGCCGTGGTACTTGATCGGGGTCAGGTGCCCCCAGCGCCACACGATCGCCTCGTTCGGCCGCAACGTCATGTTCATCGTGTGGCCTCGTTCGCGGCCGCGGTCGCCTTTCGGCTCGCCCTCGTAAACGAACAGCGACGCCTCCCATTCATCGCCGGCTCGGTTGTCGGGCGTCAGGATGCCCTGCGTATGAGTGCGCTTGATGAGGTCGTGGTCGCGTACCAGGTCCTGCTCGCTGGCGACCGTGTGGTTGTCACGCAGCAGGTAGAAGGTGTGCATGTCGCCGTCGAACAGGTGCCAGCGGCCGTCGTAAAAGACCTGCGAAATGCAGTGGCCTACGAGCCNNNNCCCGCAACCCGGCTCGCTTCCACAACACAGCCAGGCAAACAGAATCGTTGCCGCAAGTGTTGTAGCCGTAGACGTTGAACACCTTGACCGGATCGTTGACCTCACCGGTCTGAGTGCCGAAGTGGTACCGGTGAGCGATCTCTTGGAAGTAGATCGCCATGGCTGTTTCCCGGTCGCTCATGCCCGGCTCGACGGCGGCGGCAACGATCTCGGCGACTGTGCGGAAGTTATTTCGGCCGTTACTGAGCCACGGGTTGATCACATCGGTCTGGCCGATGTTTTCGAGCCGTACGAGCCGGTTCGATTCCCAGGTCTGCTCCCAGCCCTGCCAGACGCCGATCGGCGAGCGACAGTTCTGCCCGTCCATCGTTCCGCCCTGCACAATGATGTATTCGTGCGGCGAGTCGGTGATGAGCTCGACATGCCGCCGGGGCACGTCCGTCGGGTGCGTGTTCGAGGCCCAGGGTTCCAAAGCATCTGCTGGCGGCGGTTCAGCCCGCACGCCGGACGCTGCCGAAATAGCTAGAAGCGCGATTGGGACCAAATGGTAGACTTTCATGGCGGTCTGGCTCCTTCTGCTGCTTGGCCGGTCGAGCACAGTAGTTGCCATCCGCATTGCGCGGGCTCCTGCGTTCCCATCAATGAATCACCGGCCTACCGGCGAGCGGTCGCTGCGCGACCGTACGCGTTTAGCGTACTGGAAATTGATCTTGAGGAGAATTGCCAGATCGTGCACATTTCGCGTCGCAGGAGCGATGCGAAATGGTACAGC
>JAADHY010000764.1 GCA_013151585.1 Planctomycetota bacterium | reverse complement strand
TTGGAAAATCGAAGTCCTTTGCGGCCAAGATTTTCCGAGAGGGTTCGCTTTTCTTACAAGACCAAAACGAGGTTTTCGGATAAGCTCTTAGCAGGTCCGAATGGCACTCGCCACACTCGTGAGCCAATTGCCGTCGATAGGCTTCCGAGGTGGGTGAGACGCCTTCATGAGCCTTGTGGCAATCCGTGCAAGTTGGGTTGCGCTGCACTTGACCGCCTCGCGCCGCCTTCGTGGTCTCCCGTCCCGGCCCTTTTTCGCCTCCGTGCACACTTTTGGCCAGTCTTTCCCCAATGAAGCGATGGCATGCGCCGCACGTGGCGCTGACGTGAGCCGGGTGAAGCATGGAGCGCTGATCGGAGGCGGGGTAGATCTCATGCGCCCCATGACAGTCGGCGCACACTGCTGTGACCACCAGCCCTGCCTTTTCGAGGCTCCATCCGTGGACGCTGTCTTGATACCCTTCCATTTCCACCGAATGGCATTTTCCGCACAGCGCCACTTGGTGGTGCGCAAATGCCGGCGAGGCGGGATCCTCAACAGAGACCATGCCGTGGGCGGTCCCGTGACAGTCGGCGCAAGTGGAGAGCGTCTCTTGATCGCTTGTCTTTTTCAGGTTGGCCTGAGCATGGGCCCCCTGCAGCAAACCGCGCTGTTCGGCCCGGTGGCATTCTCCACACGCTTCGTAGACTTCGCTCAGCGAGGATCGAAAGGGGGCAATGGTTTCCTCTTTCTCTTCCACTTCAACGGAATGGGCCTGCGGAACATCAAGGGTACTTGGATCACCCCCATGACAGTCGTGGCAATTGACACCCGCCAAAGCGTGGACGTCCCGAGCGAGCTGATCTTTCGGAACAAACAGCCGCGCGTTATCGTCTTCCCACAAGTCCTCCTCACTGTGACATAAAGCACACCGGTTTTCTTCCCAGTCCAGACGGGATCCTGCTCGAGGCGGCGTTGCGGCGTCGGACACCCCAACCGCTGCGAAGACCAAACACGCTCCACAGGCCAGACGGACGGATGTCCAACAACTCGCTGCAAAGACGGACTTCCCTCGTCCCATCGCTCCCCCGATCGATTCTTATGTCCATGCTATCGCGAAATGAAGCACTGCCGCGGAAGGATCGCGGTATCGTCTGGCTGGGCGAGACGGCCCTGTTTCGTCTCATTTTTTGAAAACAGAGACTGCTTTCAGGAGCCCCAGCCCAAAAGCGCTCAACAGCATTCCAAAGCCAAGGATTGGCAGAATCAGGATGTAAGCGAGCCCGATCAGCGGGGCGGCGGTGAGCAGCAAGGCGATCCTCAGGGGACTGGGTCGGCAGACCGTATTCAGCGGCTGTTCCAAATCTCCTGATGGATGACTCCGTTGGTCCGCCGCCTCATCAGCGACCTCTGTTGGCCGGTCTGGCGCGGCCAGCATTCGGGGCGGCTCCTCCGCCGGCTCCGCCGGACGGTCAGGTGGTTCGGGTTCGGCTGGCGGCGAGACCTCACGGGGCTGCGGTTCATCCGGAGCCGCCGGAGCGGCGGGCTTCCTGACGGTCGGTAAGCAGCGCTTTGGCGGAAACGCAACCGCGGCGGCAGTGATCGCGACCAATTGGTCGGGCGTGAGCGGTTTCGGCACGTAATGAAAGACGCCCAGCTCTTGGGCCTCCGCAGCAGACGCCGCTGTGGGGTAGCCCGTGATGATTACCACCTGGACGTCCGAGAATTGCTGCTTGACGATCCGGGCGATTTCCAGGCCATCAATGTCCGGCATTTCAGGTCAAGCAGCATCACATCGACTGGTGACGATCGGCACTGCTCAAGAGCGTCACGGCCAGTCGTGGCCACCGAGACGTTGTAGCCTTCCTCGCGGAGGACTCGCTGATAGCTGTCGCACACAATCGGTTCGTCATCGACCACCAGAACCCGCTTGCTGAACGCCACCATCGCTTTGCCTCCTCCAATGCAAGTTGCCGACCGCGAGCAGATGAGGGACAACGAAAAGAACGGCGGTCCAGGCGAAACAAGCCGGCGGAACTTCTCGGCGCATGTCCCGATGACTTTGACTGCCGGGCTTTTATCAGTCCGGCCTCGTCCGTGCCAGATGTCCGCTGTTCCCTTTCGCGCAGAAACCGGGTTGACGACGTCCCCGAGCGATTGCGATGCAAGGGCCGTGCCGTTGCCCGGCGCAACGGCAAAGGTGATGTAAGTTGCCGTGTAGATGGGAGTTGCGTCACATCGCCCGTTCGAAGCGGCGGAGGCTGGCCGGCGTGGTTGGGGGCGCACTGTATAGCGGAGTTATACCCTCGAGACAGGACTTCCCGCGAAAATCTTCACGAAAAGCTGAAAACTCGCCAGTGCATAGCGCGGAGATGCCTGTATGAGAAAACGCTGCAAGCGAGCCGCTTCCCAGGCTGTTGCCCAGCGACGAGCCTTGCGGCCGTCGATCCCTTACCGGGGCCGAAGGAGGCTCAGGCGGAAAGCGGGGCAGGAGCCCGGCAGCGGCTCGCTCGCGGGGAGCAATGACCTACGCTACACTGACCGTGTTCCAAGGTCATTGAAGAAGGATTGCGTGAGGAGTCTGTTCTATGCTTCGTGGTCAATGTCTTATTCCGCGGCGTCGGTTTCTGGTCGGGATTCTGGTTGGCGTTTTGGTGGGTGCCGCCTCGCAAGCCTCAGCACAACACAGTCCGCCGGCTCCCAACCGCTTTGCACTGTTTTCAGACACACACATCGCAGGCGACCGCGGATTCGAGGCGCGGGGGGTCAAAATGGCTGACCATTTCGCTCAGGCGGTGCGCGAAGTCCTGCAGTGCGAGCCTCGTCCGACGGCTGTGCTGATGTGTGGCGACTGCGCTTATCTGAAAGGAACAGCGGAAGACTATGCGACACTACGCGCCTTGCTGGAACCTCTTCGGGACGCGGGAATCGGCGTCCACGCCGCTCTGGGCAACCATGACCACCGGGAACGCTACTTGCGAATCGTCGATCAAGGGCATTCGGCTCCTTCGCCCGTGAGAAAACGCCATGTCACGCTGCTGCAAGCACCGCTGGCCAATTGGTTCTTGCTGGATTCCCTGGACGAGACCAACAGAACGCCCGGGGTGCTGGGCAAAGCTCAACTTGATTGGCTGGCCCGCAGTCTGGACGAACACGCAGACAAGACCGCTTTGATTATGGTTCACCACAACCCCGACTGGCGTCCAAAGCCCTCAGGGCTGGTGGAGACCGAAGAGTTGCTGAAGTTGCTGGCAGACCGTCCTCAGGTGAAAGCGCTCTTTTTCGGGCATTCGCATCGCTTCCGCGTCACCAAACACGAGACGCTTTACCTCGTCAACCTTCCGGCGCTCGCGTACGTCTTTAGCAAGGATCAGCCGAGTGCTTGGACGGACGCCCGCTTGCGCCCCGACGGCATGACTTTGCAGCTCCACTGCATCAACAAGGACCACCCGATGGACGGAAAACGAATCGACCTCACCTGGTCCGAATGATACGGGCGGAATCAAGATGGTCGGTCGCTCGCGGCTGAATCTGACTTTTCTATCTGGGAGCCCTCGTCTGAAATCCGTTCTGGATCCAGCGGTTCGACGATCGCGTACTTGCCGTCGGTCCAGCGAAAGAAGTCGATCTGCCGGCAGCGTTCGCTGCAGAAAGGAAAAAAACGCGATCTCTTCGCCGCGTCAGGCGGCAAAGTCTTGTGGCAAATCGGGCAGGTCGTGGGCCGAATCATCGCTCTGACTCACGGCGCACATTACGATAGCCCCCAGGCCATCCTTTTCGGCCGGACGGGTCAGGCCGACTGGCCTGACCAGACGGGGAAAAGGGCTGCGGGATCGCTGGGGAACACGTTCTCCAGCAGAGATACGGGACGAAATGCGTTCCAGTTACGATTTGCTGGAATTCGACTTACTTTTGGCTTTTCCGTCACTTTTTCCGTCCGATGAAGCCGTTTCGCTAGCCCGTTTCTCCGCCTTTTCCCGCTCCTTGTAAGATTTGCTGCGGTAGTCCGTTTGATAGAAGCCCGATCCACGAAAGATGATGCCTGCGCCGGTTCCGATGAGCCGCTTGGCGGCAAGTCGCCCACACTCAGGACACTTTCGGATCGGGTTGGCTTTCATCGGTTGAAACAGTTCCCACTGATGATCGCACTCGCGACAGACGTAGTCGTAGGTTGGCATCTTTGCTTTCACCTCATTGTATGATGAACCATACCGGACCTCTGGGCTGTGGACCTGGTTCCAACACTCTCCCGCCACGCAGCCGCCGGTTCAGCGGAACCGCGAACGGGCCGGCCCATTCGGCAATTTTGGGCGACGTCAGGAGCTGGTCGCCGCCTGAGCCGAACCGTCGGTCGCTTCGCCTCCCGGTGTCGCGTTCTGCTGGCCTGTCTCGCCGTTTTCCGGAACGCGCGAAACGATCACCTTGGCCGGTCGCACCACCCGGTCATGCAACGTGTATCCTCGTTCGACTTCTTGCAGGACCGTCATTGGCGGATGGTCGCTTGACGGCATCTGGCTGACCGCCTCGTGCAGCGACGGGTCGAAGGGCTGGTGCATCGCTTCGATCGGCTTGGCGCCATAGCGGGCGATGATATCCAGAAACTGGCGGTGGACCATCTTCAGGCCTTCGGTCAATTGCTTCAACGTCTCTTGAGGCGAAGTCGCCTGGTTTTGTTCGGCCGCCTGGATAGCCCGTTCCAGATTATCCAGAGCCGGAAGCAAGTCACGGATAAGGCTGAGGGCCTGATACTTCCGCATCTCGTCAGCTTCTTTGCGGGAACGCTTGCGGAAGTTATCCAACTCCGCCCTCGCACGCATCCAGCGGTCATAGTTGGCGTCGCGTTCGGCGATCGCCGCTTCCAGTTGCTCCTGCAACGACAGTTCGGCGAGTTTCTGCGTCTCTCGCTCCGGAGCTTGTCCGTCGCTCGCCTGCTGATTCTCTGCGTTCGCCGCACCGGCACCGCCCGATTCCGCGGAGGGCTGATCGGCTCGCTGCTCCGCGCGACTTTCTTCCGGTTGTTCGCGATCCTTCTCGTTCATCTCTGTCAACTGTTAATTCTGCTAAATCAAACTTGTGACTGTAACCAAGTCCTCGGTCGTCAGCATGCCCGTAAGGGGCCCTGATGGTTTTGTGTCCCGAACTCGTAAGGTTTTTCTTTCGTTGTGGAGCAAACGACAACGCCTGCTCTGCGTTTACAGGTAGCCCGACGGCTCCCTTAATCCCCCGTCATCACGATTCAGCTTCTTCGGTCGGTGTGAACCACTCCCGCACTTTCTCGAAAAACGACTTTCGATGAGGCGTCACGTTCGTATGTTCCACTTCGGCCAACTCTCGTAATAGTCGTTCCTCCTTGGGCGTCAGCTTCTT
>JAADHY010000760.1:1592-5193 GCA_013151585.1 Planctomycetota bacterium | reverse complement strand
TGGTTTTCGACAAGGAGCGAATTTACGGCTACGGGTATCGTCCCGAGTTCTACCGAGGCGCGACACGGCGAGAGTATCATTTGTTCGCGTCGGATCGGAAGGCGTTGAAGCCGCAGCCTCCGGTCGACTACCGCCGTGCGAACCGGGATTATCCGCATCGTGGACCACAAAAATTTCGCGTCCAGTTCGCATGGAGCCGGAAAGTGCCGCTGCTGGGACGGGCCATGGTGCTGACAAAGAACAAACTGTTCGTGGCAGGACCTCCCGAACGAGCGTTGGAAGACCCCTCGACTTTCGTGGGCTCCGAAGATGTCCGGCTGATGGTCGTCCGTACGAAGGACGGCAAAAAGATTAAGGAGTATGAACTGACGGCCCCGCCCGTTTTCGACGGTATGGCCGTCGCGGATGGCCGCGTTTACTTGAGCACCGAGGATGGCGGGGTTCATTGTTTCGCGGCAGCGGACCAGGCGGGTGTGCAGCCGCTCAAAGAAGTTGTGCCTCCGGAGGAACGCTTGCCGGCGCTCAAGCTGGCTCCCGAACCGGGCCTGGTGGGCTATTGGAAACTCGACGAAGGCGAAGGCCACTTGGCACGCGACAGCTCCGGTAGGGGCTTGGACGGCGAAGTATCCGGCCGATGGGTGACGGATGAGGCCGGCACCCACCTCGCCACCGACGGTCGCCCGTCGGCGCTGAGAATCCCGGACGCCGAATCACTGCATTTCGGGGCCGGCGACTTCACGGTGGCTCTGTGGGTGAAAGCGGAGCGGCACGACTGCCGTCTGCTCGGAAAGGAGCGGTTCCCGGAGAACTGGTGGGTGATCAACGTACTGCCGGACGGCCAGTCCGAATTGGTGCTCGGGCAAGGCCGCGGCCGCGGTCGTTCGGTCCGCGCCGCGTCGACAACACCCTTGAAACTGAATGTGTGGCATCACCTGGCGTACGTCGTCGATCGAAAGCAGCACGTGATCCGATGCTACTTGGACGGCAAGCTGGACAGCACGGTCCCGATTCCAGCCTCATTCACCGCTTCACTGGACGTCCGCGGCCGGGACCTGTGCGTTCCATCGCGTCACAAACCGTTTTGCGGTGGCTTTGACGAGCTCAGGCTGTATCAACGGGCCCTGGATGGTGTCAGAATCCGGGAGATTTTCCTTCGTGGTCGCGGCCAGGCTTCAACCGCTCAAAACGGAAAACACAAGGGAACCGGGAATTGAGCCATCGCGCGCACGATCCGATGGGACCAGTCTTTGATCTTGCGACTCAAATGGGAAACTGGGGCCGAAAAGGCATCTTCGGGAAGAGACGCAGAGCTGCAGAGGCATCCCATAAGTTTCCTACAGGCCTGGGGCGTATGCCTGGCCGTGCCGTGTCGCCCTCCACGTCTCACCGCTATTGCCCGCCGCGGAATCCGTGCCATACAGGAAAGCAGCGATCGCCCGTTGTCTCTGCGCTTGTTGCGGCTCTGTCCGTTAACGAGTTACCGCGATAGTTACGAATTGTCCGACTTCATGCTCCCGGAAGAGACGGACGCACGATCAATCGTCCGTTGTTCTCCCCGTTTGCAATCACTTCTTCGGGACGGGCCAGAAAGGAGAATCGGTATGCTGGGCCCTCATGATGGCATCCATCCCGGCGACGATATTGGGATGTTGTCCCGCGACGTCGCGCTGTTCGCTTGGGTCGTCTCTCAGATTATACAGCTCGATCGGGCCGTTCCATGCTTTGCGCACGCCCTTCCAAACACCTTGCCGGACGGCCTGTGGGTAGCGACGCGTCGGAAACTCCCAGTAGAGAAAGTCGTGCTGCCGCTGCGGCCGACCGAAGAGCGTGGGAACGATCGAGATGCCGTCGATCCCCTCGGGAATGGATGCTCCGGCCAGTTCGGCCGCTGTCGGCAAGAAATCCCAGAAAGCCCACACCTGGTCGCTGACTCGACCGGCCGCAATTCGGCCCGGCCAGCGGACGATCATCGGCGTGCGGATGCCGCCCTCGTAGAGCGTCCCCTTTTTGCCACGCAGCGGTCCGGCACTGTGGATCGGCGGATCGGTATAAGTGGCTCCGTTATCCGAGCCAAAGAAGACGATCGTCCGTTCGTCGATGCCCAGCTTCTTGAGCAAAGCGAAGAGTTTGCCGACGTCAGCGTCGAGCCGCGTCACCATGGCCGCGTACCGCTTGGCCGAATCCGGCCACGGGCGATCGGAGTAAGGCTCATCGTCGGGAATCTCGTACCGCCCGTGAGGGACCGTGTAGGCCAAATACAAGAAAAACGGTCCTCTCCGGTGTTGCTTGATGAATTCGAGAGCGAAGCGAGTGAAGTCGTCGTGAATCCATTGGTTCTCGTAGCCGCCCATGTTACCCCATACGATTTCGAACTGCTCGTTCCGCCAAATGTATTCCGGGTAGTACGTGTGGGCATGTCGTTGATTGAGAAACCCAAACCACTCATCAAAACCCTGCCGGTTCGGGACGCCGCTGGTATTCGGTTCCCCTAGCCCCCACTTGCCCGTGATCCCGGTAGCGTAGCCGACGGACTTGAGCACTTCGGCGACGGTCAGGTCTTCGTCGATCAGCGGCACGCGGCCCTGCGGCGGCACACCGCCTACGCGCGAGGAATTGCTGCGCACGCGAGCGTGGCCGGTATGCAAGCCGGTCATGAGGCAGCAACGCGACGGAGCGCACACGGCCGCTCCCGCATAGCATTGGGTAAACCGCATCCCCTCGGCCGCCATCCGATCCAGGTTGGGCGTAAGAATGTTCTTCTGGCCGTAGCAACCTAAATCGAACTGCCCCAAATCGTCCGCCAGGATGAAGATGATGTTGGGACGCTGAGCTGGGCGCTGCGGAGCGTCCAGGCTCGCTCCCATGCCGACACTTGCGCCTGCGAAAGCGATCAGAACTGGTACGAAACGCTGCATTCCGAACATGATCCGGTCCTCCAGACATGCGTCTTTGCGGTCAGCGGGTCTGCGGCCGGTGTTCGCTGTGCCCTAACCATTCACAGAGCGAAAGATACCATCGGGATCGGCAACGGGTGTCACCGGGACGCGGCAAAAGCTGCCCGCTTCTGCCGAGCGTCTCGCCGTTGCTTCCCTGGGAGCCGATGATCCCTCTACCGGCCATGATGTCGGCTCAGCCATGCCAGCAGCATCGAGAACATTGCTGGGCTGAGTCTGCGCTTGTGAACGGCAACCTCTTGCCGAGACAAATTCCGGCGCCGAAACGAAATCAGCGAAGCCAGCCATGACAACGCCCTACTGCGGCCCTCGCAGACCAACCGCGATGTGGCCGCAGCTACGAGCCCATTCGATACCTCGAGCACAGCTTACGGCGCCGAACTTGAGGATGCCACCTTCGCCGGGCCAGCGGATGGCGTCTCGCCAACGCGTCCCCTCCATTGGCTCCGACTCATCCATTCGGCCCGAACAGGCAACCACGAGGCCCGCGGGGGTTCGCTCCGCTCAACTCCGGCCACTCCACCGAGTGAACGCAACGCGCTAGCGTGCGGTTCCTGCGGTTCGGGCCGGCGAGGCAGGCGGCCGGACGCTAGCGCATTGTTTGGTTCTCCGGTCGGAGCCCCCCTTTCTCGCAAGCGGGAGAGGCA
>JAADHY010000760.1:0-1483 GCA_013151585.1 Planctomycetota bacterium | reverse complement strand
CTTTCGAGCAGTTCTCGCTGACACGGCGACCATCATCAAAGGATTTACGCCAAGAACCCGAAAAAACCGAAATCGCTCAAACTCGCCTTCAAGTGACGAACTTGGGCTGGTCCAAGACTTGTGGCCGCCTCAAGCGACTGTTAACGAGACCGCTGAGCTGGGCCAGGGATTCCCACGCGGCGCAGTCTTGTTCTCACCCTCAATCCCGAGTATTTGTGGATGCGCTCGCTCAGTTGCTGGTGATTTTTTCGCCAGATTGGCCCAGATCGAATCGATAGGAAAGGAAGGCCATGAACTCTTCACGAACGGCGATCGTCTGGCTGCTGCTGGTTGTGATGTCTTGTTTGCTGCCGGAGTCAGTCTGCGCCGGCGAACGCGACTGGCCGATGTGGCGTTGCGATGCCCAACGGACAGCCGCATCACGGGCTGAGTTGCCGTCCGAGCTGCATTTGCTGTGGAAGCGTGAGCTGCCGGCGCCGCGGCCGGCCTTCCCGCACGATAATCGGCTGCGGTTCGACCTCTCTTACGAACCGGTCGTGATGGGCCAGACGATGTTCGTGCCCTCGATGGTCACCGATACCGTGACGGCGCTCGACACGCAGACGGGGCGGGAGAAATGGACGTTCTTCGCCGACGGGCCGGTCCGGCTGGCCCCGGTCGCGTGGCGAGGAAGGGTCTACTTCGTCTCGGACGACGGATACTTGTACTGCCTCGACGCAGCGACGGGCACATTGCGTTGGAGATTCACGCCGATTCCCGAACGGCTCCGGGGCCAAAAGGTTTTGGGCCATGAGCGGCTGGTATCACGCTGGCCGGCACGTGGCGGGCCGGTCTTGGCGGACGGCACGATCTATTTCGGCGTTGGTATCTTCCCATTTGAAGGCGTCTGGGTCTGCGCGGTCGATGCGGAGACGGGCCAGCCGGTTTGGATCAACGATGACTGCGCTTTGATCGCAGAGGCCAACCAGGACCACGGTGGGGCGTGGGATGCCGGGCTGTCGCCGCAAGGGTACTTGACGATCGTGGGCGACAAACTGGCCGTGGCTAACGGCCGGGCGTTGCCGGCTTTCTTCGACTTGCGTACCGGGAAGATGGCCCCGTATAGCGCCGGCTGGGGCGGTCGCACCGGCCTGGCCAAAGGCTCGTGGTACGTCGCGAGCATCGGCAAGTACTTTTTCCAGAGCGGCGACCTGTACGGCCCGCTGCCCGACCTGCCGGAGCCGCGGCTGCCGGCTGGCGGCTACCTGAGCTTGGCTGAACTTGCGCGCCTGACCGGGGCGCCGGTCGAGGCGGTTGAACGCTGGGTGCGCGACCTGGGCATTGCAGTCCTCGAACGGGACGGCGAGCGCTGCGTGCCGCTTCGCAACTGGGCAGCGTCGCATCTGTACTGGACCGGCTCGGGGGCACGCCGCGAGCGCGAGCGTGCTTTTCAGAACGCTTGGCCACGCTTGCAAATCGATCCGACTAACGACCGGCGATCGGT
>JAADHY010000317.1 GCA_013151585.1 Planctomycetota bacterium | reverse complement strand
AGGAACGCTTCACAAAGCATTTCCAGACGGACCTGCATGTCGTGGACGCGTCGCGGCGGTTCTTGGATGAGCTGCGCGGGGTGGCCGATCCGCAAGAGAAGCGCCGCATCATCGGACGGGTTTTCATCGAAGTGTTCCGGAAGGAAGCCGAATCGATCCCGGACGCGCGGTTTTTGGCCCAGGGAACGCTCTATCCCGACGTGATCGAATCGGGGGCTAATCCGGACGGCCAGGCGGCGACGATCAAGACGCACCACAACGTCGGCGGGCTGCCGGACGAGTTGGGGTTCGAACTGATCGAGCCGCTGCGCGACTTGTTCAAGGACGAAGTCCGACAGATGGGTTTGGCACTGGGGCTGCCCGAGGAGTTGATCTGGCGGCATCCGTTCCCCGGGCCGGGTTTGGCTGTGCGGTGTTTGGGCCCGGTGAGCGAGGAGCGGCTGGAGACGTTGCGCGAAGCGGATGCCATTCTGATCGAGGAGCTGCACAAGGCCGGCCTGTACCGCAAAATCCAGCAGGCTTTTGCCGTCTTGTTGCCCGTCCAGTCGGTGGGCGTGATGGGCGACGATCGCACGTACCAGGACGTGGTCGCGATCCGCGCGGTTCAAACGGACGACTTTATGACTGCCGATTGGTATCGGCTGCCTTACGACGTGATGGAGCGCATTTCGACGCGGATCACGAACACCGTCCGCGGTGTCAACCGCGTCGTCTACGACATCAGCTCCAAGCCGCCCAGCACGATCGAGTGGGAATAGGCTGAGCGGAAGGAAGGCTTGCAATCGTCCTATGTGAGATTGGACCGAAACGAGAGCTTCGCCAACGCGCCGAGCCGAGACATCTTGGCTGCGGGGGTGGCCGATGGGTATGATGGGTGGTTGGACGGCGTGATGTCCGTCGGGACGCTGGCACAACGAGCCTTCACGGATAGGGTCGCAAAGCATGTCGAAGAAGTCGAAGAAGAAGCGGCAAAAGCCGAAAAACGATAGCCAAAAGAACCAGCCGGAGAGTTCCTCGGCCGAGCAGTTCGCGAAGCAGGCGGAAGAGAGTCCGCCCAGCTTGCTGGTCGAGTTTCTCGATTTCCTGGTCCACAACAAGAAGTGGTGGCTGACGCCGATTATCCTGGTGTTGCTCCTGGTTGGGCTGCTGGTTTTCTTGAGCGGGACGGTGGCGGCGCCGTTCATCTACCCGCTGTTTTGATGCTGTCGGCGGGCCGCTCCGGGGCCGCTGGCTGAATCGCCGTCAGACTCGCGCTGCAGCCGGCGTCAGATACTTGTCGACTTCGTTGGCCACGATTACGCCGTAGTTCACCGCACCGAGCCAGCCGGACATAATGATCCCCACCGAACCAGCGTGAAACAGTCCGGCGATCTGTTCGGGCAGTCCCTTGCTGACGGCCAACCCCTCGAACTTGGTTCCGAAAGACGCGCCCTGCCAGTGCCGCGTGTACCGCTTGAACGTACACGGAGTGGCGGCTTCCACGTGATCTGCCTTCTGCCGAATGTCGGGAATGTACTGTTCCAGACAATCCAGCGTCGATTCGATCAGCTCCTGCTTCGACGCCTGGTACTCCTCCCGAGAAAGCCGCGCCCAGTCGTCATAGCGAGCGTTTGTGGAAGAGACGACCAGATAGCGGTTGCGCCACGGGCGGATGTCCGGATAGTAAAACGAAAAGGTACGGCTGCTGATGTTGCGGCTCAGCATGGCTTCGATGTCGAAGCCGCGATGCTCGGAATGGAACAGCAGGTCGCCGACGTAGTCGAAGCCCACTCCTGGCTTCAGAGCCACGTAAACCTGACAACTGCTGTTGTTGAGCCGGACGGCCCGAGCCTCCTCGACGAACGACGAGTCGAAATGCTCTTCGCCGACCAGTTCGAAGATCGTCTGTTTCAGGTTTGCGTTCGAGACGACCGCCCGGCAACCGATCCTACGGCCGTTGACGACGACACCCGTCGTCCGCCGATCCGGCCCGACCTCCACCTTCTCGACTAGGCAGCGGATGCGGATATCGACGCCGTTTTTTTCCAGTTCGGCTCGCATCTTCCGGATCAACCCGTCCGTCCCGCCTCGGAAGGTGAAGACTCCTTTGCTCATGAAGTTCGAGAAAACGATTCCATAAGTGATGGCCGGATCTTCCAACGTCGAGCCGTTCGCATACGTGATCGGCTCCATCAGCAGCCGGACCACGTCGTCACGGCCGGGAAAGAACCGCTCGAACAGTTCACCCGTCGTCATCGTCTGGTCGTCGTAGAAGTTCATCCGGCGCACCGTCTCAAAGAACGACTGCACCACGTCCGGAGCGACGCCGAATTTGTCAATCAGAATCCGCGTGAAATCCTGCCGGTCGAACGTGGTCCAGAGCGAGAACTGAGGATTCTCGAACCGGATGCCCTTCAGTTGCACAATCGAATCGGCGATTTCCGCGTTCCAGTATTTGCGGCAGCTCTTGATCATGCCGACCGGGAAGCCGTGCAAAGAGATGTCAAAGATGTGACCGTTCCGGCGGCGGAACCACGTGGCCAGTCCGCCGAGCTGATAATGGTGTTCCAAAAGCAAAACGGAATAGCCCGCGCGGGCCAGCATGTTGGCACTGGTCAGACCGGCCAAACCGCTGCCGATCACGACCACGTCGTAAAAGTCGCGGGCACCTTTCAAAAAGTCTTTCGGCATGGAACTCAGCAAACTCGGGAGGTCGAGGGTTTTTCGTGCGTCAAGATGCGCCCATGTTGCGCAGTTTTTTTATAAGCGTGGAATTGGTCAACAAAGTTCCGTGGCGGCGATCGGCTTCCCTTCGCCGAAAAGTAGTCGCGCTGCACGGCGGTGCTTTGACCGCTCGGAGGCAGTGACAGCGACTAACCTCCGTGCTGCGGCTCGCTGTCCTGGAGTGCTGGTGGATATCGCTGAGCCGGCACCTCTTGGCACTTGTCGCCTCGCCCGATATTTCCGCCGGACCTCGAAGAGCGCCCGCCAGGACCGCCGACTACCGACAGACGCGGCGAAACCACCGGTCGCGTCTCAGTGTAGGAACCCATTGAAAAAAAACAACCGATTGACGATCGCCCAAACGGACGCGGTTTCCGAAACACGCTGACATGGCAGGAGTTTCGTGGAGGTCCGAGAGGCGTTTCCCGCGAGATCGGACGGAAAGCTCGAGGCCCGGTTGCTATCCTGTGCTTTTCATGTTTTCAGATGCTCAGATGAGAAATCCTTCTCCCAGGAAGACGCAGGGAGCGGAGAGACAAGAGACGATGGCCGTTGTCTCGGACGTCAGGACGGCCAAAAAAGTAGACCGCGTTCTGCCGTAACGAGGGAAGGTGACACAAGAATGTGTATGTCCCGCTCGACAGGCAAATTCCGCCAGACCAATTCGGTCTCAGTGTCTCAGTGAGAACACGGTGGTCGGAGCGAGGTTTACCATTTGAGTTACACGAGACCTTCGTTGTTCGAACGAGTTTTTTGGGCGTCCCGGTTCGCGCGGCCGATCCCGGTGAAGCGCCATCGCAACAGACGGCTGTTCCCTTACGGCTCTCACGGCGGCTCGGCGTCACTCGCCATGACGAGACGCTGCGCCAAGTGATCCTCAAGTCGATCGCCGAGCTCCT
>JAADHY010000359.1 GCA_013151585.1 Planctomycetota bacterium | reverse complement strand
CCAGATCGTGCTGGAGCTGCTTCAGAAGCACGGGGCCACTAAGGTCGTCAAAAGCAAGTCGATGCTGACCGAAGAGTGTCAGTTGAATCCCTATTTGGAGCAGCACGGCATTGAGGTGATCGATACGGATCTGGGTGAGCGGATCGTGCAGCTACGGGGCGAGCCGCCCAGCCATATCGTGTTGCCGGCCATCCACATCAAGAAGGAAGAGGTGGGAGAGCTGTTCCATCGGCATCTGGGAACGGAGGCGGGCGCGACTGATCCAAACTATCTGACGGAGGCGGCAAGGCATCACCTGCGCGAGAAGTTCCTCCAAGCCGACGCGGGCATCTGCGGAGTCAACTTTGCGATCGCCGAGACGGGGGGCGTCGTCGTTTGCACCAACGAAGGCAACGCGGACCTGGGCACATCGCTGCCGCCGTTGCACATCGCGTGCATGGGCATCGAAAAACTGATTCCTCGAGCCGTCCACCTGGGCGTTTTCACGCGGCTGCTGGCTCGATCCGCCACCGGTCAACCGATTACGGCGTACACGTCGCATTTTCACGGACCGCGACCAGGCGGCGAACTGCACATCGTGCTGGTCGACAATCGGCGTACCGAGCTGCTGGCCAGCGATCGGCATCGATGGTCGTTACGGTGTATCCGGTGTGGGGCTTGTTTGAATACGTGTCCCGTGTTCCGTCGTAGCGGAGGGCACAGTTACGGCGTGAGCATCCCGGGACCGATCGGATCGATTCTGGCTCCCTTCCGTGACATGGAACAGTATGCCAGCTTGCCGTATGCCAGCAGTCTTTGCGGATCGTGCACTGACGTGTGCCCCGTCCAGATTGACCTGCACCACCAGTTGCTGGAGTGGCGAGCCGAAATCGTTGAACGGAAACTGCTGCCGCTTCCCAAGCGGCTTGTGATGAAGCTGGCGGCCGCCGTGATGCTCCGCCCCACCTCGTACAACTTGGCCGGGAAGACGGTTCGGTGGATGGGACGCTGGTTGCCGGGCTTTCTCCTGCGCAACCGTTTGAATCCTTGGGCCCGGCAACGCGAACTGCCTCCGTTTCCAAAGCGCAGTTTCCGGGAGCTTTATTCGGAACTGACAGAAAGCGATCCAGAGAACGATGACGAGCAGCCGAGATGACATTCTGGCGGCGATTCGCCAAGCCGCGTTGGAGCCCGCCCCCGATCCGGATCTGACGGGTGACTGGACGACGTACCCGAATCCGCGGGAGCAATTCGCTGAGATGCTTTGTGCGGTCGGTGGTCGCTGCGAACCGGTCGCCAGCACGGCGGACATCACCCGCATTCTGAACGAGCTTCCCGCTTACGCGGAAGCAAAACGAGTGTGCTCGTTGGTGGACGGGGTGGGGCGCAACGACGTCTCACTGGGCCCCGAAGTCGACCCGCACGGCTTGCACGACTTGGATTTTGCCATCGCGCCGGCCGAATTTGCGGTGGCGGAGAACGCCGCCGTTTGGGTGACGGACGAAGTCGTTCAACCGCGGGCCGTTCTGTTCATCGCTCAGCATGTGGCGTTGGTCCTGCCAGCAGACCAAATCGTTCATAACATGCACCAGGCTTACCAGCGGCTGTCTTTTTCAAAGGCTGGCTTCGGGTGCTTCATTTCTGGCCCATCCAAGACGGCCGACATCGAACAATCGCTCGTCATCGGCGCCCAAGGCCCGCGATCGCTGACAGTCTTCTTGCTGGAAGAACAGACCGACGGCAAAGACTGAACAGGCCCAGCGGTCAAGCGGCGGATCGTCGGTGCGGGGGATTTCAGACTCTCGTCGGGTTGAAAACACAAATAACGTTCGCGCTTCTCCACGTTGCGATATGGAGGGCGGGGCGCATCGCCCCTGTCTTGGTCCGTGGCCATGCGCGTCGGGTGCGCGGATCATGGTGGCGCGCACTTGCCGAGTGCGACAACCCTTATCTCGTGACACCCGGCAGGTGTCACCCACTTGGCATCGCGTGCCCGAGGGATCTCAAGGGCGAAGCCTTTGGCTAGTGTCTCTTCGCAAATGGCCCGTTGATTCGGCAAAGCGGAACGCGTTTTGTGGGATCGGCTGACGGGACGCGAAGCGGCATCAGTGGGGAGCCGCAGCGGTGCCCCGCGCACCATTTTCTTGAAACCTTCGGGAACCGGCGCGGGTATTGGCTGTTTGGAGAGCCGGTAACAGCCGGCCGGGCTGTGGGAGGTTCGGAGCCGGTCGTTGGAGACTCATCGCAGATGCCATGCTGTTTGGGAGACGAGTGATGCGGAAATACTCTTGGGTCGAAGAACTGAGCCGAAAGCGAGTGTGGTTTTTGGGCGTGTGTCTGATGCTGGGCTTGGCGGTCCTGAGCGTCCCGGCCGTTGGCGTGGCGCAGCAGGCGGCTGAACGGTCGGAGGTCAAGCCCCTGCGACCGGTCGCGATGGTCAACGTGGCGGCGATCGACCGGGTTTTGGCGGATGTGGACTACGTGTTCGCGGCGGCCGGACGTCCCGAGTTCTCCGATTTTGTCGCCAGCTTGCTGGCCAACGTCCGCGATTTTGCCGGCATCGACCGGAAGAAGCCTTTGGGGCTGATGGTTTTCGTTGACCCCTCGGTCGATCTGAAGCCGATTCCGGTCGGGTACTTGCCGGTGGAGGACATGAACGAGCTGATCAAGACATTCTCCGCAGGCACATTCACGATCAAGCGCGCTGAGAAGGCGGGCTATTACGAGGTCATTGGTCGCCGAGGCATTTTGCAAATGCGCCAGGTGGGCGGGTACGCGTTCATCGCCGAAGAGGTCGAGACCTTACAGCAAGACTTACCGGACCCAGCGGGTTTGACCAGCTCGTTGACGTCCAACTATGACGTGGCGGTGATGGTCGACTTGAGGGACGTGCCCGATGCGCTTCGGACCGTGTTCGCTCAGGGACTCCGAACCAGCGCCGAAGCCGAGCTCCGGCAGCGGGAGAAGGAGTCCGACGAACAGTATCGGTTTCGTCGTGCCAGCGCCGAGAGCGTGTTGGAACTGTTGGAGATGGCGATTGAGGACGGGCAAGTCTTAAAGGTCGGCTTCCGGGCATCTCCACAAGCGCACATGGCTGTCCTGGAGGCGGACTTGCAGGTTAAGTCCGACAGTGACTTCAGCGAGTACCTTCAACGAATTGCTGGCCGACGCAGTCAGTTCGAGGGCCTGTTGAATGCGGAGGCTCCCTTCACGTTCAGCACGTCCTGGTCGCTCGGCCAGCAAGGCCGGGCCAGTTTGACCGAACTGATCAACATGCTGGAGCGGCGGATTTCGGCAGAGCTGGGCGGGTCGCCGGCTGACAAAGCTCCTGTAACCCAACTGGCTGATGTCTTCCGCCGCACGGCTCGTGATGGCCACCTCGATTTCTTCATTCAGATGCGGCGGTATGATCCCGGCCTCTTCGTGCTTGTCGGCGGGATGAAAGTGACCGATGGCCAGAAAACCGCGCAGGCGTTGGCTCAGATTCTGCAGAAGATCAACGACCGGTCAGAGCTGGCGGAGCTGCAATTGAATGCTTTGTCTTACAAAGGCGTGACCGTACATCGCGTGCGCGGCCAGCGTGTGTCGCGGCGGGACCAGCGGCTTTACGGCGGAAGCCCTCACTGTACGTCGGCGGCGGAGGCCAGACGCTGTGGTTCGCCGTTGGCGGAGCGAACGCGGTTCCGGCTTTGCGTGCCGCCATTGATCAGGCTCAGCAGGGCAGCCGCAAGACCGCCAGCGGTTCGGGAACGCCTTTCCGGCTCACGGTCAACATGACGGACTGGGTTCAAAACGCCGATCCTGAACGGCCGTTCGGACGGATCGGTCGGCAAGCATTTCAGCCGGACGCAGACGCCCTGCGTGTCGAACTCCAGCCGACCGACGACGGCGCCCGACTCCGCGTGGAATTCGAAGAAGGTTTCCTCAAACTGATCGGCCTCCTTCTCACCCAACGGCTGGAACAGCGGCTGCAATTCTGACGACAGCCCAATCGGTGCGAGACGGCGAGACCGCCCCCGGCGAGCTGCCAGAGTTCCAAAGGGAAATTATTCCAGGTAGCGGCCGGCCCGCTCGGTCCCGAGCTGACGGATCAGCAATTCCCGCAGGTCAACCGGTGCACCTTCCGTCACGCCGTCGGCGACCCGCTGGCCGCGCTGCAGGCTTTCGTGGGCTCCGGCGCAGACCAGCGTCGTGTAAAAGCCCAGTTCCATGGGATCAGCCAGGCGGGATCGTTCCGCGTCCGAAAGCCGGCCCGCTCGAAAGGCGAGTATCTTCTGCAGGAGGCGGCCCGGAGAGGTCATGCCGTAGCCGGTCACCGTCCCGTCTTTCTCGAAGTTCTTGAAAAGCGGATTGACTTCAAAGATCCCGTCGGCGTGGACTTCGAAGTAGCCTGGGCGGTCAATCGAAAAGTCGATCAACCCATCCGTGCAGATCATGCGGGCCGACTGGACCGTGGTGGAGTAGGCCGTGTCCGGCAAGTGCCAGCCGGTGATAATGTGAGCGATCGCTCCGTTTTCGAACCGGATCTCCGTATCGCAGCAATCATAGCCCTGCACGGACCGCGGCCGAAGCTGCGGCAGCTTTTGCGACCACCCGACCGCTCGCACCGCCACCGGCCGCAGATGCGTAATCTTCATCAGTGCGTCGGCCATGTGGACTGTCAAGAACGAAATGGGCGTGTTCTTCTCGGCGAAGTCCGCTGAGGCGAAAAACGGCGGGTCGTGATTCGGATTGGCCACCAAGAGCTTGTCCAGCATGTACCAGACGGCGACTTGCAGTTGACCGTATCGGCCGCTCTGGTATCGCGTTTCCGCTTCTTTGAACCGCGGGTCTTCTCGCTTGTGAAAATCGACGGTCAGAAGCCGACCGGTTTCTTCCGCCGTGCGGATCATGGCATCCACATCGGTGACCGTGTCGGCCGTTGGCTTCGGAACCAAAACGTCCAGCCCGCGTTTCATCGCAGCAATGGAGGGAGCCGCATGCAGATGGTCCGGAGTATTGACCTGCACGGCATCCAATTCCGCGCGGTCCAGCATTTCCGAGTAATCCTTGAACCGGCGGTCCGAGGCAATGCCGTACTTGTCGCAGAACCAGTTCCGGTATTCATCGTTGGGGTCCGCCACGGCGACCACATCGACGATCGAGGAAAAATCACTCGAAAAATACAAATACTGATAGATCTCTCGCACCACCGACCCCACGCCGATGACGCCAAGCCTCAGCTTCTCCATGCTGCGTGGTCTCCTTTCTCGTCTTGTCTGTGTCAAGCAACCAAAGCACCGTCAAATCGCTGGGCAAATGATCGAGCCGAGCGAACCGACGCAAAACGCTCCGTGGATCGACGGCATCTTATCAACCCCCGAAGCGATCGTCATGGTCGGGACGCCGGCCTTTCGGCTGGCTGCACAATCAGCCGCAGCGGCCTTCCCGACCCTAGACGGATGGGCAATCCCTCGCGAAGCGCGCTGCCCGTGACGAGCTGCGACGTGCCGGCATCGACGTCTTCAACACGGTACTTGTGCGACTCATCCGGTTCGACCGTGAACCATTCCGGCACCGAATTCAGTCGCGGCCAGTCTTTGCGGAAACCAACGTAGAGCCGATGCCGAGGAATGTCGAACTGCAATCGCCCTTCGTACGGCTGGTCGGAACGCAGGAAAAGACAAATCCCGTCCCCGCATGGAGCGGCTCCAAGCTGAAGCCCCTGCCGCCATGGCCGCACAATCGTGTTCCGCGTGTGAAGCATGGTGTGGATTAGGACCGTCCGCACTGTGTTCGCTTCCAGCTTGTGCGTATCCCAAAGCCGATCCGGTTGGACGTGGTCGACCAACACGGTGGCAATCTCGCGGTCAGCCCAAACGAAGCCCTCCGTCACTGGAATCCAGCGCAGCAGGTACAGTCCACCCTCTACCGAGTCGGCGATATTGTCCCGCGATCCGTGATCCCAGTTGAAGTGCTTGTACCGCGGTTTGAGCAGGTTCGACAGGGCGCGGCGGATCGGTTCTTCGTACCGCTTCGTCCCCAAGGCCAGATCGTAATCGAGGAAACCGGCGAAGTCGTAACCCCAACCGTCACGCAGGATGACCTTGTCGTGCGGCCCGGCCGTTTTCTGCAACATGCCGATGATGATACCGTCCGAGTTCGTCCCGCGACGCAGGATCTCATCGAACATGTACTCCAGGTGGGGGCGGTACTGCTCGGCCTTCTCCGGACAAGCTTTGCAATCGACAGCGAAAAGCAGCCCCAACCCACCGATGATTTCGCAGCCGTGATCCGAAAGCTTCGTCGGCACGAAACGGCCGGGCAACAGGTA